>WHUE01000079.1 GCA_009377375.1 Alphaproteobacteria bacterium
GGTCGATCGACATGAAGGACTACGTCCATCCCCGCGTCGAGCCGGAGATCGCCTTCCTGCTCGGCGAGCGGCTGGAGGGGCCGGTGACCGCCGCGCAGGCGATGGCCGCCATCGAGGCCGTCGCGCCGGCGATCGAGATCATCGATTCCCGGTACAGGAACTTCAAGTTCTCCTGGGCCGACGTGGTCGCCGACAACTGCTCGGCTGCCGGCTACGTGCTGGGGGCGTGGACCAACCTGGACGCCGACCTGTCCAATCTCGGCATGATCCTGGAATTCAACGGACGCCCGGTGCAGATCGGCTCCTCCGCCGCCATCCTCGGCCACCCGGTCCGCTCGCTCGCCGCCGCCGCGCGGCTGTCGTCGGAGGCCGGCGAGCCGCTGGAAGCCGGCTGGATCGTCATGGCCGGCGGCGCCACCGCCGCCGAGGCGCTCGCCCCCGACACCCATGTGCGCCTCACGGTCGAGGATCTGGGGACGGTGGCGTTCTCGGTCGGGAGGTAGGCGAGGCTATCCTCCAACGCTGTCGCCCCGGCCGTCGCCTTGCCTATCGCCGCCGGTGTTGCTAGCGTCGGCGCATACAACCCTTTACCGAGCGGGGAGATTCGCATGGCCCAGGCCGCCATCACGTTGCATGAGGACAAGGAGTCGCTTCGCGGCAAGGTCAGCGAGGCGGAATGGGACGCGCGGGTGGAGCTCGCCGCCGCCTTCCGCATCTGCTACGCGCGCGGCTGGAACAGCTCCACCGCCAACCACATGACCTCGCGCGTGCCGGACCAGCCGGACACGTTCCTGATGAACGCGTCGGTCTACGCCTGGGACGAGATCACGGCGTCGAACCTGCTGAAGCTCGACCACGATTGCAACGTGCTGGGCGACACCGACCTGAAGCCCCGCCCCGCCGGGCTCAACTTCCATTCCGCCCTGCAGCGCGAGAAGCCGGAAATCGGCTGCACGCTGCACCTGCACCCGATTGACGGCGTCGTCGTGTCGGCGCTGGAGGAAGGGCTGATGTTCTACGACCAGGGGAGTTGCGGCGTTTACGGCCAGGTGACCTATCACGACTTCGAGGGCCTGGCGCAGGAAGCCGACGAGGCGCCGCGCATCCTCGCCGATCTGGGCGACAGGCATGCCATGATCATGCGCAATCACGGGCTGCTCACGGTCGGCCGCACGGTGCCCGAGGCGCTGGCCTACATGGACCGGCTGGCCCATGCCTGCAAGGTCCAGTCGCAGGTGTTGGCGGCCAACGCCACGCCGCGCCGGCTGTCGCAGGAGACGCTGGAATGGACCGCGCGGCAGATGGCGGAGCGCGCCGGCAACAAGCCCATCGGCGACGTCGAATTCCAGGCCTGCGTCCGCCGGCTGGTCCGCGAAGACCCGTCCTTCATGCAGTAAGAAGCGGCCCGGACGCCGCCCTCTTCCCTCCCCCGCCCCCGGCGCGATTCCGGGGGCGGGCGTGCCTTGGCACCCCGGAAGGCGGCGTGTAAACTCCGCCGCGCACGACGCGCGGGCAGACATCGGTAACGAGGAGCAGGACATCCGACCATGAGCGAAATCGAGTTTCACGAGGTCGCCAAGACCAGCGAGTTGGACGAGGACGAGGCCATCCAGGTGCTGGTCGGCCGCAAGGAGATCGCCATCTACAATCTGGGCGGCGAGTACTTCGCCACCGATGACATCTGCAGCCACGCCTACGCCTCGCTCGCCGACGGCTATGTCGAGAACGGACAGGTCGAATGCCCGCTGCACGGCGCCTGCTTCGACATCAGGACCGGCAAGGCGCTGACGGCCCCCGCCTCCATCGACATCGGCACCTACGAGGTCAAGGTCGAGGGCGACACCATCTTCGTCGGCGTCCCCGGCGAATAGCCCCTTCCCGCACCCCCCCCGTGACCGATAACCGGACCTTCCTCGTCGTCGGCGCCGGCCAGGCGGGCGGCTGGTGCGCCCGCACCCTGCGCAGCGAGGGGTTCGAGGGCCGCGTCGTCCTGATCGGCGACGAGGCCTACGCGCCCTATGAGCGCCCGCCGCTCTCCAAGCAGGCGCTGACCGGCGAGGCGGCGGTGGAAAGCGCCTATCTGTGGCCGCCGGACTCCTGGGACGGGATGGGGGTGGAGCTCCGGCTCGGCTGGCGCGTCGAGTCCATCGCGCCGGATGAGCATACGGCGACGATCTCCGGCGGCAAGACAATCGCCTGGGACCGGCTGATGATCGCCACGGGATCGCGCCCGCGCATGCTGGAGGTGCCGGGCGCGGACCTTGCCGGCATCCACACGATCCGCACCATCCCCGACATCGAGGCGATCCGCGCGCAGGTCGCGCCGGGCCGGACGGCCGTGGTCGTCGGCGGCGGCTGGATCGGGCTGGAAGCCGCGGCGGCGTTCCGCAAGCTCGGCATGGAGGTCGTCGTGGTCGAGGCCGCGGACCGGCTCTGCAGCCGCGCCGCGACGCCGGCGACCAGCGACTATCTGCTGAAGCTTCATCGGGACAACGGCGTCGACGTCCGCCTCAACTGCGTCGTCGGCCGTTTCGACGGCGACGGCGCGCTGGAGCGCGTGCTGCTCGGCGACGACAGCGTAGTGGACGCGGCGATAGCGGTGGTCGGCATCGGCATCGTTCCCAATGTCGAGCTCGCCGAATCCGCCGGGATCGAGACCGCGAACGGCATCAGGGTCGACGCCTTCTGCCGCACCAGCGCCCCCGATATCTTCGCCTGCGGCGAGGTCACCAGTCAGCCCGTCTGGGGCCGGCTGGAATCATGGGAGAACGCGCAGAACCAGGGCATCGCCGGGGCGAAATCCATGCTGGATGCCGGCGAAGCCTATGGCGAGGCGCCGTGGTTCTGGTCGGACCAGTACGACGTGAATTTGCAGATTGTCGGGATCGCCCGCGACTGGGAGGAAGAGGCCACGCGCGGCAGCGCCGCGAACGGGGCCTTCATCACCTTCTATCTGACGGGCGGCAAGATCGTCGGCGCCGTCGCCGTCAACAACGGCCGCGACCTCCGCTTCGCCCGACGGCTGATGCAGGCGGGCGCGACGGTGACCGCGGAGGAACTCGCCGATCCGGCGGTGAAGCTTCAGGCGCTGCTGAAGCGCTGACCCTTTTTCCCTACCGGGAATGCACCAGCGTGGCGCGCCCCCCCGCGGGGGGATGGCCATGCCACGCGTCCTCGAGCAGCGCGCGGATGGCCTCGCGCTCGAACGGGCGCGGATTGGGATAGGGCTCGGCGGCCACGATATCGGCCGCCTGGTCGAGCCCGTCATACGGCATGTGGTTGTCCTTCAGCCCGACCGGCCCGCCGATCCGGTTCAGCAGGCCGAGAAGCTCGTACATCATGGTCGGCGCATCGCCGTCCGCATCGCCCAGCGCGCGGGCGATCTGGCGCATCGATTCCGGTGCGTGGTTCCGGTTGTAGGCGAGGCTGTGCGGCAGGACGATGGAATGGTTCTCGGCATGCGGCGTGCCCCAGCCGTTGCCGATGGTGTGGCAGATCTTGTGCTGCAGGGCGACGCGGGTCGTCGCCATCGGCGCGGCGCACAGATAGGCGCCGTACTGCGCCTCGCCCCGCGCGGCGAGGTCGTCCGGCGCCTCCACCATGCGGCGCAGCGACTGCGCCATGATGCGGATGCCTTCCTCCGCCAGCAGCCGGCCCGGCGGGTTGGCCCCCGCGCCGTACAGGCATTCGCAGGCATGGGAGATCGCGTTCATGCCGCTGGGCACGGCGACCGACAGCGGCAGGCCGGCAATGGTCTCCTGATCGTAGATCACCGAGGCGGGACGCATCCGGGGCCCCATCACGTTCACCTTGCGGCCGCCGCGGTTGATCCCCTGCCCTGCGTTCATCTCCGACCCGGAGAATGTGGTGACGATGGCGATATAGGGGATGTCGCATTCATGGGCGATGATCTTCGCCAGCCCGACGGTGGAACCCCCGCCATAGGCGACGGCGACGTCGGCGTTGGTCTTCCGCGCCAGCGCGACCCCGGCCTCTGCGACGTGCGACGGCGTGTTGAGCTGCGCCTGGTCGCAGATGCCGACATTCAGCGGTCCCACCGACTGGGCCAGCCGCGCCGTATCGTCCCGCCGCCCGCCGGTGCAGCAGAACAGGGCGCGCGTCGCGCCGATGCGCTGGATCTCCTCCTTGACCTGCCAGGCGGTGCCGGGGCCGAACAATATCCGTCCCGGGGGCGGGATGAAGGTAAACGGCTCCATGAATGCTCCTGCCGAAGATATGCCTTCCAAGCTTCTTAGCAGCCGCGGCCCTGCAATCCAAGAGCGTATGGCGAGCTCTCACGCATTGTTGTCCTCCACTCCGGCCTCGTCTTCGGCCAGGGTGAGGAGACTTGCATTGCCGCCCATCGCCGCGGTGTTCTCGGATACCGTGCGTTCGACGGCGAAGCGAGGCAGGTAGTGCGGCCCGCCCGCCTTCGGGCCGGTGCCCGACAAACCTTCGCCGCCGAACGGCTGCACCCCCACGACCGCGCCGGTCATGCCCCTGTTCACATAGGCGTTTCCGGCCCGGATGCGCGACACGATATGGCTGGCGGTCTCGTCGATCCGGCTGTGGACGCCCAGCGTGAGCCCGTACCCGGTGGCGTTGACCGCCTCGATCACGGCATCCAGCCGGCCCGCCTCGTATCGTATAACGTGCAGGACCGGGCCGAACACCTCGCGCTCCAGCACGTCCAGCCGGTCGATCTCGAAGGCGTGCGGGGCGAAGAAGCTGCCGGCGGAACAGGCGTCCGGCAGGGTGCAGCGGTAAAGCAGCGTCTGCTCCCGCGCCATGCGGCCGGCATGGGCCTGCAGGGCTGCGCGGGCGTCGTCGTCGATCACCGGGCCGATATCGGTGGCCAGCAGCGCGGGATCGCCGATGGTCAACTCCGCCATCGCGCCGCACAGCATGTCGAGCACGCGGGAGGCGTTGTCCTCCTGGAGGAACAGCACGCGCAGCGCCGAGCAGCGCTGCCCCGCGCTGAGGAAGGCCGAGGACACCACGTCGCGGACGAGCTGTTCCGGCAGCGCGGACGAATCCGCGATCATCGCGTTCTGCCCGCCGGTCTCCGCAATCAGCGGGGCGATTGCGCCGTCGCGCACCGCCAGCGCGCGGTGGATCTTCCGCGCCGTCTCGGTCGAGCCGGTGAAGGCGACTCCGGCGACGCGGTCGTCCGCGCAGAGCGCGCCGCCGATCGCGCCGCCGTCGCCGGGCAGCAGATGCAGCACGTCGCCCGGCACGCCGGCCCGATGCAGTATCCGGGTAACGGCGGCGGCGCAGAGCGGCGTCTGTTCCGCCGGCTTGGCGATCACGGCGTTGCCCGCCGCCAGCGCCGCGGCAACCTGCCCGACGAAAATCGCCATCGGGAAGTTCCACGGGCTGATGCAGGCGAACACGCCGCGCCCGTGCAGCGACAGCGCGTTGCGTTCGCCGGTCGGACCCGGCAACGCCATCGGCGCCGCGAAACGCGCACGCGCCTCGGCCGTGTAGTAGCGGCAGAAATCGACTGCCTCGCGTACTTCCGCCAGCGCGTCGGGAATCGTCTTGCCGCCCTCGCGCACCGCCAGCGCCATCAGCGCCGGCATCTCCGCCTCCATCAGCGCCGCGGCGTTATCGAGGCACTGCGCCCGTGCCCCCGCCCCGGCCGCGTCCCAGCCCGGCCGCGCGGCGGCAGCGGCCGCGAGCGCCGGGCCGACATCGTCCGCGCCCGCCTCCACCACCTGGCCGATAATGCGGCGGCGGTCGGCGGGATCGGTCGCATCGCGTGCCCGCCCCTGTCGCGGCTTGCCCGCCACAAGCGGCGCGGCCTGCCAGCCGCGCCGCGCCGCATCGGCCATCGCCCCGCCCAGCGGCGCGAGCGCGAGCGGATCGGAAAGGTCGAGTCCGGCTGCCGACAGCCGGTCCGGCCCCACGATGGCGCGCGGCGCGGGAATATGCGGATGGGGCTTGGCCTCCAGCGCGACGACGCGCGCGACCGGATCGGCGACGATCTCCCTCACCGGCGCAGCCTCATCCGCCAGCCTATTGACGAAGGACGTGTTCGCGCCGTTCTCCAGCAGCCGGCGGACCAGGTAGGGCAGCAGGTCCTCGTGACTGCCCACCGGGGCATAGACGCGGCAGGGACGGCGCGCGGCGCCCTTCGCGCCGGCGTCGCCGTCCTCGACGATCTGCTCGTACAGATCCTCCCCCATGCCGTGCAGGCGCTGGAACTCGTAGGCCGCGCCCGGCGGCGCCAGCGCCTGCACGCAGGCGACGGTGTGCGCGTTATGGGTGGCGAATTGCGGGAACAGCCGGCCGCCGGCGTCGAACAGCCCGCGGATGCAGGCGATGTAGGACACGTCGGTCGTGGCCTTCCGCGTGTAGACCGGATAGGAGTCGAGGCCCTGCTCCTGCGCCCGCTTGATTTCCGTGTCCCAGTAGGCGCCCTTGACCAGCCGCACCATGATCCGCTGCCCCTGCGCACCGGCCAGCCCGACCAGCCAGGGGATCACGCGCACCGCACGCTTCTGATAGGCCTGCACGGCGAGGCCGAACCCGTTCCAGCCGGCGAGACCGGCATCGGCGAACACCGCCTCGAACAGGTCGAGCGAAAGCCCCAGCCGGTCGGCCTCCTCGGCATCGACGCAGAGCGCGATGCCCCGGTCGCGAGCGAGCCGGGCGAGCTCGGCCAGGCGCGGCCGCAGCTCCGCCATCGCGCGGTCGCGCTGGGCGAAGCTGTAGCGGGGATGCAGCGCGGACAGCTTGACCGACAGCCCCGGCCCCTGCTCCGGCCCCGCCCCGCCGGACGCCTTGCCGATTTCGGCGATGGCCCCGGCATAGGCGTCCATGTAGCGGCGGGCGTCGGAATCCGTCAGGGCGGCTTCCCCGAGCATGTCGAAGGAAAACCGGTAGCGGCGCATCTTCGGTCCCGAGGCGCGCTCCAGCGCCTCCCCGATCGTGCGCCCCATGACGAACTGGTGGCCCATGATGCGCATGGCCTGTTCCAGTGCGGCGCGGATCACCGGTTCGCCCGCTCGCGCCACCAGCCGGCCGAGAAAGCCGCCGATGTCGCGCCCGCCGCTTTCCAGCCCGATCACCCGGCCGGTCAGCAGCAGCCCGACCGTGGACGCATTGACCAGGATCGACGGCGAACGGCCGAGATGCCGTTCCCAGTGCGCGTCCGCCAGCTTGTCGCGGATCAGCGCGTCGCGCGTGTCGTCGTCGGGGATGCGCAGCAGCGCCTCGGCGAGGCACATCAGCACCACGCCTTCTTCCGTGGACAGCGCGTATTCGCTCAGGAAAGCGTCCAACCCGCCGCCGTCCCGCGCCCGGCGCCGGGCTGCGGTCACCAGCCGGCGGGCGGTACGCTGCACCGCGCCCGCCTCGGCCTCGTCCAGCCTTGCGGCGCGCAGCAGCGCAGCGACGGCGCGGGTCTCGTCCAGCCGCGTGGCGGCATCGATGCGCCCCCGCCGGCCGCCGGGGGCCGGAACCGCGCCGATGAAGGGCGCGGCGTCGTCCATGGCGTCAGATCAGCCCCAGCGCGCGCAGCTCCGCCGCCATTTCCGGCGGCATCGCCGAGTCGGCGTCGGACGCCGCGCTGTCCGTCAGGTCGGCGGGCGCGGCCTCCGGCTCCAGGTAGCGCCAGCCCTGGATCGGTTTCTGCGGCTGCAGCACGGTCTGCACCAGTTCGGGGTCGAGGATGAAGGCGCAGCGCTTGCGCCCGTCCTCGCGGGTCACCCGCTCGAGGCCGGTTATGCGCTGGCGCACGCGGATGTAGCCCTTGATCGCCCAGAAAATAGAGCCGCCGTCCAGCACCTCGGCGTCGCGCTTCGGCATGTTGCGTGTGAAATGGCGCAGATCCCCGATCCCGCCGGTCTCCCGCGCCTGCGCCAGCCGCCGGCGCTGCACGGCGCGCAGGTGATCGACGCTTTCGATCCCTACCGCCATCTTGAGCAGGTGCACGGTCACCGGCCCGCGTCCCGCAATTCGTTCATTCCCATGACGCGAAATATGGGCCTGAACGCGCCCGCGTTCCAGCCCGAACCGGAAAGCCGTCCGAGGAAAATCAGCTTTCGAGGCGTTCGCAGAGGCCGCGCAGACGCTCGACGAGCTGGCGGCCGAGATCGCCGCCGTCGCCGGCCAGCCCGTGCTCCAGCACCACGGCGAGCCCGCTGACATGGGCCTGGCTCACGCTGAGGGCGGGGTCGTTCAGATGCGGCCGGCGGGCGAGCAGAAGGCACAGCAGCCCACATATCTCGGTCGCCAGCGGATAACCGAAGGTCGAGGCCTGACCCTTCATGTCGTGGGCCACGCGGTAAAGCCGGTCCAGCGCCCCGGCGCGGGCGTCCGCATCCGCGATGGCGGTGGCCATTGCCGCGCGGGCTTCCTCCAGCTCCGCCCGGGCGCGGCTCAGATAGCTGCGCGCCTGTTCGGCGATGACGTGGTCGGCGGCCTCGAACAGCGAGTCGGGATCGGTGTCCGCGCGCATCGCGATCTTGGCCCGAAGCGGGTTCCGCAGCGGGATGCTCTCGTAGCCGCTTTCGTCGCGCGGCTCGTCGCAGGCGTCGTCGACAGACATGGGCGGCCCCTCGTTGCGGCCGGCGGCGTCAGCCGGCCTTCTCCGCCACGGCCTTTTCGGTCAGCCGCTGGAGCTCCGCCAGCAGCGCCTGCCCGGTGAGGCCGCCGTCGTCGCGCACGTTCTGGGCCATGATCGCGCGCATTGCGGCGACATGGGCCGCCACAGCCTCGATGCCGATCCGGCCGATAGCGGTGCGGCTCTCCAGAAAGTCGGTCAGCGAGCCGGCGACGCGGGTGATCATACGGAAGCCGAAGCTGCCGCCCTGGCCCTTCATATCGAGCGCGACGCGGAATATCTCACCCAAGTCGGCCGCCGTTTCGGCGCCGCTGCGCAACCTGACCAGCGCGGAGTCCAGCGTGTCCAGATCCTGCTGCGCCCAGCCGGCGAAATCCTGCTCCATCGCGACGACGGCGCTCTCAGCCTTCTTGAGAACGTCGGGATCCAGCCTGGCCGGGCCGTTCCCGAGCTTCGCCTTGCGCAATGTATGGGGCACCTTGATGATCTGCACGTCACTCATTCCACGCTCTTTCCTTATGCCTTTCGCACCCGCGGGGACAGGAAGCGGTCAATCCGCCAGCAGCGCGTTGATTTCGTCCTGGGACAGTCCTTCGTCCTCGCCGCCGGCCGTGCGGTCGATCTCGTCCTTGCGCCGTTCCGGTATACCGCGTGGCGCACCCAGGTTCTGGCGCCGCCGGTCGGGGCCGAAATAGAGCTTGGTGCGAATGAAGGGCCGAGGGTTCTCGATGATGGAGGCGAAGCGCTGGTAAAGCGCCTTGGCCGAGATCGGCTTCGCCAGAAACTCGTTCACCCCGGCGTCGCGCGCCGCCACCACGCGGCGGTATTCGGTATAACCGCTCAGCATGATGATGGGGACATAGGGGTTGGGGCTGTCCTTCGCCGTGCGCACCAGCTTGACGAAATCGATCCCGTCCAGCGGCTCCATGTGCCAGTCGACGATGATGACGTCGGCGTGGAAATGCATCAGCTCCTTGAACGCCTCGGCGGCGTCGCTGGCCTCGCGGATGTTCTTCACCCCGAGCGCGTGCAGGATGGACTGCACCAGCGTGCGCATGTGCCGGTTGTCGTCCAGCACGAGCACGTTGATATTGTCCAGCACGTAACGCGATTCGATCGACATCGAGGGCAACACCGCAGTTGGATGGGCGTCGCGAGCCCGTGCGGGGAATACGTCTCCCGCGGGCTTCGACACCTTTGGCCCATATTTCACGCGATAAGGGTTTATTTAGCGTAAATTGTTTCCAAGCGCGGCGGAGCGCGGTTTCAGGGCAGATAGCCCAGATGGCGCCACCAGAGATACTGCAGCGGCACCATGACCGCCCAGCCGAACAGCGCCATCGGGATCAGCAGCCGCAGGAACTGGCCGACGCCGATGCGGCCGATCACCATGGCGACCACCAGCGGCGGCGCCTGATAGGGGAACATCAGCAGCGCCCAGCTCGGCACCTGGGTCATCAGGACGCTGAGCAGCGGCCAGCCGGTGGCACGCGCCAGGTTCTCCGCCAGCGCGGTCATGATGGCCGGCTCGCCCGGCAGGGTGGTGACGAGCCCCATGGCGGCGCCCAGCCCGATCAGCGCCGCGAAATTGCCGAATCCGCCCTCCGCGTCCAGCGCCAGGGCCCCCTGCAACGCGTCGCCGACGACGCGGCCGAGCCCGGAATGGGTGACTACCGCGCCCATCCCGACGACCCCGGCGAGAAAGAGTATGGGACCGAAGCTCATCTTCTGCATCACCGCGCCCGGCGGCACGACGCCGACGCGCGGCAGCACGCAAACGATCGCCGCGCCCAGCGCCACCCAGGCGGGCTTCACCCCGTGCAGCGTATCGGTCGCCCACAGCGCGAGCGCCGCCAGCAGCACGATCATCAGCCGGATCTCCGCGCCCGTCAGCCGCACGGCCCCGGCGCCCCCGCCATCCGGCGCGGTCCGGTCGCGGAACAGCAGCCAGATCGCCGGCGGCAGCGCGATCATGCTGACCAGCCCGATCACCGGGAAATGCAGGATCAGGTAGTCGGTATAGGTGAACTGGATATCGTGGATCGCCTCGGCGGCACCCGCCAGCGCCAGGTTCGGCACCGATGCCGGCAGGATGGCGAAGGTCGGCGTCAGCGTGCCCATCGCCACCGCGAGCGCGAGACCGGTCCGCCCCCGCCGCCCCTCGACCAGCCCGACCCGGTCGGCGAGCAGCAGCACGATCGGCATCATGATGGTGACGCGGCCGACCGAGGACGGCATGACGAAGGCGAGCAGCGCCATGATCCATACGATGCCCACCAGCATGGTGAAATAGCCGCCGGAGACCACGCCGACCAGCCAGCGCGCGATGCGCGCGCCGAGCCCCGTGGCTTCAATGGCGACGCCGAGGATCAGCCCGCCGAACACCATCCACACCGCGCCCGAGTGGAAGCCGGAGAACACGACGCTCGGTGGCGCGATGGCCAGTACGACGGTGAGAAAGAAGAAGGTCAGCCCGACCAGATATTCGGGCAGCGCCACCGTCGCCATCAGGGCCACGCTGAAGATGACGACCGCGGCGGCGTGCATCACCGACGCCGTCGCGCCCGCCGGCGGCGGCAGGAAGAACAGAACGACGGCCGCCAGCGCGGCTGCCGAGACGATCAGGCGCGGAAACATGGGCTGAGTCACATATGTCTTCTAAAGCAGGAACCAGGCGGCGAGGCCGAGGAAGACGGCGAAGGCGACCACGTCGGTGATCGTCGTCAGAATTACGGCGGACCCGATCGCGGGATCAACCCCGATGCGGGCAAGGAAGAGCGGGATCAGTGCACCGGCGAACCCCGCGGCGACGAGAGTGATGACCATGGAGGCCGCCATGACCGCCCCGATGCCGGGCGAGCCCGACCAGAACCACGCCACCGCGCCGATCAGAACCGCGAAGAGCAGGCCGTTGATCAGCCCGACCAGGACCTCCTTCGACAGCACCCGGAGGGCGTTGGAGCTGGTCAGCTCCTTGGTGGCGATGGCGCGCACGGCCACCGTCATGGTCTGGGTGCCGGCATTGCCGCCCATGGACGCGACGATCGGCATCAGCACGGCGAGGATGACGACCTGCTGCAGGGTGCCTTCGAAGAAGCCGATCACGATCGACGCCGAGATGGCGGTAAGCAGGTTGACCGCCAGCCAGGAGAAGCGCGACCGGCTGGTGTCCACCACGGCGGAGTAGAGGTCGCCCTCGCGCACGCCGCCGAGGCGCATGATGTCCTCTTCCGCTTCCTCGTGGATGACGTCCACGATGTCATCGATGGTGATCGCGCCGATCAGCCGGCCGGCATCGTCCACCACGGGCGCGGAAACGAGGTCGTGCTGCTTCACCACCCAGGCGACGTCTTCCTGGTCCATGGTCGCCGGGATCGGGAATATCTCGGCGTCCATGATGTCGCTGATGCGCACCGGCCGCTTGCTGCGCAGCACGTGGCTGAGCGCGACGATGCCGATGGCCCGGTGGCGCGGATCGACCACGAAGATGTCGTAGAAATCGGTCGGCAGGTCGTCGCTTTCGCGCATGAAGTCGATGGTCTCGCCCACCGTCCAGAACGCGGGCACCGCGACGAAGTCGCGCTGCATCAGCCGGCCGGCGCTGTCCTCCGGGAAGGACAGGCCTTCCTCGAGCAGGTTGCGCAGCGCCTCGGGGATGGCATGCAGCACCTGGCGCTGCTTGCCCTCCTCCAGCGTGGAGATCAGCAGCAGCGCGTCGTCCGATTCCAGCTTGGCGATGGCGCGCGCCAGCGCCGCGGTGCCGAGCTGCGCGGCCACCTCGTCGCGGATCGTGTCCTCCAGCTCGGTCAGCATCTCGGGGTCGAAGCGCGGGCGCAGGTATTCGACCAGCTTCGCCCGGCGCTCCGGGCGCAGGAGCTGGATCAGGTCCGCCAGCTCGGCGCAGTGCAGCGGCTCGATAAGCTGCTGGACCTCGAACGGATGGTCGTCGTCCAGCGCCTGCGAGACGTTGAGCACCAGCTCGGGGCTCAGCCCGAGCAGTTCCTCCGCGTTGGCGGGGGCCGTCGCCAGATCAGCGGTGTCTGCAGCCGGGTCGGCCATCGTCCCACCTGATGCTCATGCGGCCCCGGCTGCGCGCCCGGGTCGGAGGGGCCGAACGCCGGGCCGACGGCGCCGTTCGGCCGAAAAGACAGGGGCCCGCGCGATGAACGCGACGGGCCCTGAAAAGTGGTGCGGTCGAGAAGACTCGAACTTCCACGGGATTTCTCCCACAGCGACCTCAACGCTGCGCGTCTACCAGTTCCGCCACGACCGCATAATGTTGGACATACCCGTTGCCACATGTCCAAATACGCGCCGGAGATAACAAATTGCCATGCCGATAGCAAGCGAGACCGACGTCCCGGCGCCCGCTAATCGGTCCATGCCGCCGGTCGAATGGGTGGCCGCCCTCGATGCCCTGCTGGATTACGACGAAGCGGTGGCGGCGATGGAGACGCGGGTGGCCCTGATTCGGGCCGGGCGGGCGGCGGAACGGGTCTGGCTGGTGCAGCATCCCCCGCTCTATACCGCCGGCAGCAGCGCCCGCGGTGAGGATCTGCTGGATCCATCCCGGTTTCCGGTATACCCGACGGGGCGCGGCGGGCAGTACACCTATCACGGGCCCGGCCAGATCGTCGCCTATGTCATGCTGGACCTGGCGGCGCGCGGCCGCGACGTCCGCCGCTACGTCCGCGACCTGGAATCGTGGCTGATCGCGGCCCTCCGCCGGTTCGCGGTGCAGGGCGAGCGCCGCGACGGCCGGGTGGGTATCTGGGTCGACCGGGGCACGGGGCGGGAGGACAAGATCGCCGCCATCGGCGTGCGGCTGCGCCGCTGGATCAGCTATCACGGCATCGCGCTGAACGTCGAGCCGGACCTCACTCATTTCGAGGGCATCGTGCCCTGCGGCATCGCGGAGCATGGGGTGACATCGCTCGTCGAGCTGGGCCTGCCGGTCACGATGGACGAAGGCGCCGACGCGCTCCGCATCGCCTTCGAGGAGGTCTTCGGCCGCGACACGGTGGACGCGGGGCTGTAGGGAACCCGCCCCTACTCCGTCGGCAGCTGGCGGAACTCCACGCCCGCCGGCGGCGCGGCGGGTGCGACCGCGATATCGTCCACGCGGGCGGCCGACGGGCCCTCACGGCAGCGGGCGAGCATGTCGTCCACAGCTGCGGCAGTGCCGGCGAAAACCGCCTCCACCGAGCCGTCCCGGCGGTTGCGCACCCAGCCCGAAAGACCCAGCCCCCGCGCCTGATCCACGGTCCAGCCGCGGTACCAGACTCCCTGAACCCGACCGGTGATGCGGACCCGGACGGATTTGGCGCTCACGGCCCCGGCTCCTCCGCGCACAGCGCGAACAGAAGCGCGGCAGTGGCGATTTCGGCACGGATCGAGGCGTGCCGCCTCTCGATCTCCGGATCGTCCCCCCAGCGGGCGGCCTGGAACAGCTCGTCCACCATCGCCGCGCGCCAGGCGGTTTCCGCGTCGATGCGGCCCGCGCCCAGCGCAAGGGCCACGACGACCGAACCGGTGGTCACGGTCGCCGCATGCAGCGCGGTCAGCGGAAACGTCCTGTGGCGCGCGACGGCGACCGTGACGGCGCGCATACTGTCCTCCGGCTGCGGCACCGCGGTGATACCCGTGGTGACGTTGAGCGGCGCGCCGAGCGCCGCGCCCATCCAATCGACCAGCGGCTGCCAGCTTTCCGCCTGCCGCCCCGCAAGGTCCGCAGGCGCATCGGCGCGGTAGCAGACCAGATCCGATGCGGCATAGGCGGCGATCTCATGGATCACCGCGGCGCGGCGGCCCTCCACCCGGTCTATGGCGGTGTTGGCGAGGCGGGTCAGCGGCATCGCCGCGGGATCGATCTCCTCGCCCTGCCCGTCCCATTCCCGCGCGATGGCCTCGGCCAGCGCACGCCCCGGCACGGAAAGCGCCAGCCGCGCCGGAGTCAGTATCCCCTTGCCGTCGAGCGCGACGGCATAGGCGCCCGTCTCGCCCGTCACCGCCACCGACTTGTAGAAGCGTTTCACGGCGCCCCGCTACCCCGCGGTCAGCCGCTCGACCAGCGGGTGCAGATCGTCGAACGCGTCGACGACGTGACTGGCGCCCGCCTGGCGCAGCTCCTCCGCCTCGTGCACGCCCCAGCTTACGCCGACCGCCCCGGTGCCGGCGCTGCGCGCCATCAGGATGTCGTAGGTGGTGTCGCCGATCATCACCGTGTCGCGCGCCTCCGCCCCGGTTTCCGCCAGCGTCTGGTACATCAGGTCCGGGGCGGGCTTGCCGGGCCCGTGATCGACGGTGCGCAGAGTGACGAAATGGCGGGCGATGCCCTGCGTCTCCAGCAACTCCACCAGCCGGCCATGCGAGCGGCTGGTGATGATCGACAGCAGGAAGCCGGCCTCGTTCAGCGCCACCAGCGTGTCGGCGGCGCCCGGAAACAGCGCCTGGTCGCGCGGCGGGCGCGGGCGCCGCCCCTGCGCGACCTCGTCGTGATAGGCGCGGACCCTGGCGAATTCGTCCGGCCCGGAGCCAGGCATCAGCGTCTGGATCGACTCCTCCCAAGGCAGGCCGATCACCCGGCGCACGGCGAGCGGGTCCGGGTCGGGGAAGCCGCAAGCCTCCCAGCAGGCGCGCACCCCCTCGACGATCGAGGCGGCGCTGTCGAGCAGCGTGCCGTCGAGATCGAACACCGCGAGACGAAGACGGGAGGAGCGCGACATGGGCATGATTTCCGTGTGTTTTCGGCCATAGAGATAGAGCAACAGGCCCGTCGTTTCCACCCCGCCGCGGTTGCGCTATAGCTTGGGTCGGACGACCTGGACGCTCGTCCGCTTCGTCTTCCTGCCCTGAGCGATCGGAGAGTTCAGGCGAACGGGTCGGCCGCGTCCGTTGGGAAATTGAAAAAACGCCACGTCGTGACCAGTTCCGGCGGCAGCTCGGCGGTGACGGAAAGCCGCCCGCCGTCGGGATGCGGCAGGTCTATGGACCGCGCGTGCAGGTGCAGCCGGTTGCCGCCCTCCACGCCGGGGATGAACGCCTCGCGCCCGCCATACTTGCCGTCGCCGAGGATCGGCGTGCCCAGCGCCTCCGCGCAGTGGACGCGGAGCTGGTGCGTCCGCCCCGTATGCGGGCGCAGTGCCAGCCAGGCGCAGCGCCGTCCGGCCGCCTCGATCACCGCATAGTCGGTGACCGCGCGCTGGCCTCCGTCGTCGTCCGGCACGCCCATCGCGCGCTCCGCCCCGCCGGCGGCGCGCCGCCTGGCGATGTCGAGGTCGATATGGCCGCGCGCCAGCTTCGGCATGCCGACCACCAGCGCCCAGTAGGTCTTGATCGCATCGCGGCCGCGGAACGCTTCGGCGAGCCTCGCCGCCGCCTGGCGGGTCCGGCCCAGCAGCAGGACGCCGGACGTGTCCTTGTCCAGCCGGTGCACCAGCCGCGGACGCTCCTTCGCGCCGAAGCGCAGCCCGTCGAGCATGGCGTCGACATGGTTGCCGACGCCGGAGCCGCCCTGCACCGCCAGCCCCGGCGGTTTGTTGAGCGCGATCACGGCGTCGTCGCGATGGATGACGCAGGCTCGCAGCGCCTCGACCGCGCGCGGATCGGGCGCCTTGTATGTCCTCGACGGCGGGGACTCGGCGGCATCGTCCAGCGGCGGCACGCGGATCTGCTGTCCCGCGGTCAGCCGCGCCGAGGCCTTGGCGCGGGCGCCGTCGACCCGCACCTGGCCCGTCCGCAGCAGCTTTTCCAGCCGGCCGTGCGACAGGGTCGGGAAATGCTGGCGGAACCAGCGGTCGAGCCGCAGGTCGGCATCGGCGGGCGCGACCTCCACGATCTGGACGCCGCTCATGCCAGCAGCGCCCGGAACAGCATCAGCCCGGCGAACAGCGCGAGCACGCAGAGCACGACCGAACCGGCGCCGTAACCCGCCCCTTCCAGCCACTCGCCGCGCTGCAGCATCAGCGCAAGTTCGAGCGAGAAGGCGGAAAAGGTCGTGAACGCCCCCAGTACCCCGACCGTCAGCAGCGCCCGCAGTTCCGGCGCCGGCGACCAGACGAGCGCCATGATCTCGGCCAGGCAGCCAAGCAGGAACGCGCCGATCGCGTTGACGCCGAGCGTCCCCCAGGGAAAGGCGAGCCCGACCACATGCTCGAGCCAGCCGCCGAGAAGAAAGCGCGCAACGGCGCCGATGGCGCCGCCGGCGGCAACGGCAAGAAGCATCTGCATAAGGCGTCTCCGTCCCGACCCGTGACGTGTCCCGGCGCGGCGGACGCCCAAAAGAAAAACCCCCGCAGCGCGCAAGGCGCCGCAGGAGTCATCAGCCCGGTAAAGGGCGGTTTCTGGGGAACCCCATCCCCCGTCAGAATGTCCGCGGAACGTAACACCGGCGCGCATCGCGGTCAAGCTGGCGAGCCGTCGCCGGCGTCCGGATCCCGCGTCCCGGCTGCCCGTTTCGACCGCAATCTGTCCCAGTATTCCAGCCGCTTGGCGATCTCGCGTTCGAAGCCGCGCTCGGCCGGGCGATAAAGCCGCACGCGCTTCATGTCGTCCGGAAAATAGTCCTGGCCGGAAAACCCCTCGGCGCTGTCGTGGTCGTATTCGTAGCCCGCCCCGTAGCCGATGTCCTTCATCAGGCGCGTCGGCGCGTTGAGGATATGCCTGGGCGGCATCAGCGAGCCGGTCTCCTTCGCCGTCCGCATGGCCGTCCCCAGCGCCTTGTAGGCCGCATTGGATTTCGGCGCGGTGGCCAGATAGATGACGCATTGCGCGATGGCGAGTTCGCCTTCCGGCGAGCCCAGGCGTTCGTACGCGTCCCACGCCGCGAGCGCCTGCGGCAGGGCCTGCGGGTCGGCCAGCCCGACATCCTCGGACGCGAAGCGCACCAGCCGGCGGGCGACATAGAGCGGGTCCTCGCCGCCGGACAGCATGCGGGCGAGCCAGTAGAGCGCGGCGTCGGCGTCCGAGCCCCGCAGCGACTTGTGCAGCGCGCTGATGAGGTTGTAGTGGCTCTCCTGCGCCTTGTCGTAGAGCGGCAGGCGGCGCTGCACCGCGGCGGCGAGCCGGGCGACATCCAGCGGCGCCTCGTCGGCGCGCTCGAACAGCGACTCGGCGAGGTTGAGCAGATAGCGGCCGTCCCCGTCCGCCATCGCCCGCAGGGCGGCGCGGCCGTCGGCGATCAGCGGCAACGTCTTTTCCGTTTCCGCTTCGGCGCGGACCAGGAGCTCCTCGAGCGCGGCATCGTCGAGCCGGTTGAGCACCATCACCTGGCAGCGCGACAGCAGCGGCGCAATGAGCTCGAAGGACGGGTTCTCGGTCGTGGCCCCGACGAGGATCACCGTGCCGTCTTCCACATAGGGCAGGAAGCTGTCCTGCTGGGCCCGGTTGAAGCGGTGGATCTCGTCGACGAACAGCAGCGTGCCCCGCCCAGCGTCACGCTGGCGCCTTGCCTCCTCGAAGACCTTGCGCAGATCGGCCACGCCGGAGAACACGGCGGACACGGCGGCGAAGTGCAGCGCGCTGTGTTCCGCCAGCAGCCGGGCGATGGTCGTCTTTCCCGTGCCGGGCGGTCCCCACAGGATCATGGAGACGATGCGCCCCGACTCCGTCATGCGCCGGATCGGCCCGCCTTCGGCCAGCAGGTGATCCTGGCCCACCACGTCGGCCAGCACGGACGGGCGCAGCCGGTCGGCCAAGGGGCGCGGCGCGCCGGAGGAGAACAGCGTGGGTTCGGGCGCGGTCACGGTCAGCCCTCGATCACGACGGAAAGCATCCGTCCGTCGCGCCGCACCGAAATCGTCCAGCGGTCGGCGGGCCGGCGCAGCACCGCCTCCAGCGAATCCACGGTAGCGATCTCCGCGCCGTTGATCGAGACGACGACATCGCCCGGCCGAATGCCGATCCGGCCGGCGGGGGCGCGCCGGTCAACCTTCATCACGATGACGCCGCGCTGCATGGGGTCGAGCGAAAGCTCGTCGGCCAGGGCCGGCGACAGGTTGGCGACAGTGGCGCCCGCGAAGGGGTTGCGCCCCGCGAGCTCGGTCGCGTCCCGCGGCGGCGTCTCGGGCGGCGCTTCCAGCGGCAGGGCCAGCGACAGGGCGCGGCCCTGGCGGAGCACGGACAGCGCCGCCGCCTCGCCCACCGGCAGTGTGGCGATACGGAAGCGCAGCGCGTTCGGATCGGCCACCTCGCGGCCGTTGATGGCGGCGATAACGTCGCCCACCCTCAGCCCGGCCCGCGCGGCGGGCCCGCCGCGGTGGATCTCCGTCACGATCACCCCGCCGGGCCGGTCGAGCCCGATGCTGCGCGCGACATCGGCGGTCAGTTCCTGCCCGGCGCCGCCGAACCACGGGCGGACGATGCGGGCATCGTTGAGCGCGCCGGCAAGGACCGCGCGGACCATGTCCGCCGGGATCGCGAAGCCGATTCCCTGGGAGCCGCCGCTGCGGCTGTAGATGGCGGTGTTGATGCCGGCCAGCCTGCCGTCCATGGTCACAAGGGCGCCGCCGGAATTGCCCGGGTTGATCGCCGCGTCCGTCTGGATGAAGAAGCTGAAATCCGACACGCCGGCGGCGGCCCGCGCCAGCGCCGAGACGATCCCGCCGGTCACGGTCTGGCCCACGCCGAACGGGTTGCCGATGGCCAGCACCAGGTCGCCGACCTCAAGATCGTCGGTACTGCGAAGCTTCAGATAAGGCAGCTTCTTTCCTCCGGCATCGATGCGCAGCACGGCGATATCCGTGCGCGCGTCCGTCAGGACGACTTCGGCGGGGAGCTCCCGCCGGTCGGACAGGACCACGGTGATCTGGTCCGCCTTTTCGATGACGTGGTTGCTGGTGACGACAATGCCGTCGGCGCGCACGATGACGCCGGATCCGAGCGAGTTCTGGATACGCTCGCGCGGCGCGGTGGGAAGATTGTCGCCGAAGAACTGGCGAAAGAAGGGATCGTTGAAGAACGGCGAACGCTGGGTCTGCACCACCCGCCTGGTGTAGATGTTCACCACCGCCGGCGCCGTCTTTTTCACCAGCGGCGCGTAGGAAAGCGTGATCTCCGCCTGCGAACGGGGCACGGCGCGCTCCGCCGCCGGCGCCGGGGCGGCGCTCCAGCCCGCCAGCGTGGCCGCCAGCAGGCAGGATATTGGTATGCGGATCATGTCCCGCCGAGCCATCCGTTGACGCCAGAACGCAAGAGGCAGCCCGAAGGCTGCCTCTCAAAGGTAGTTACCGCGCCGTGGCGCGTAAAGCCTATGCCGCGGCGACGGCTTCGGTTTCGTCCTCCATGACGTGAACCGGGCCCGAATCCTGGCCTTTGGCTTCCGGATCGCGGTCGACGAGCTCGATGACCGCCATCGGCGCCGAGTCGCCGTAGCGGAACCCGGCCCGAAGGACCCGGGAATAGCCGCCCGAACGCTCCGCATACCGCTCCGCCAGCGTCGAGAACAGCTTCTCGGCCAGCGCGGTGTCGCCGTTCAGCTTCGACAGCGCCTGGCGGCGGGCGTGCAGGGTGCCGCGCTTGCCGAGGGTGATCAGCTTGTCCACCACCGGCTTGAGCTCCTTGGCCTTCGGCAGGGTGGTCTTGATCTGCTCGTGCTTGATCAGCGCCGACGCCATGTTGCGGAACATGGCCGTCCGGTGGCTGCTGGTGCGGTTGAGCTTGCGTCCGCTCATCCCGTGTCGCATGTCGTCACTCCTCTTGGCTGGCGGTTATGCGGCCGTCAGAACGGCTCTTCCAGCCGCTTCGCCATCTCTTCGATGTTCTCCGGCGGCCAGTCGGGAATCTCCATACCGAGATGAAGCCCCA
>WHUE01000007.1 GCA_009377375.1 Alphaproteobacteria bacterium
TCCCTGCCGAGATAGCGCAGTGGCTCGAAGCCGCCGGCGCGCGGCGTGTCGTATTCGAGAAAGAAGCCGTGGATATTGATGCCGCTGAACACCGCTTCGGCGATCGGGTCGTATCCGCCGGAGGCAACCCAGGAGCTGGCATGGTTGCAGCGGCACATGTGCATGCAAACGGTCAGGTCGGCGGGGAGGCCGCGCAGGCAGTCGTTGAGCAACCCGACATAGGTCTCGACCAGCTTCTCCGGCGTCTCGCCGATACGGCGCGCGTGATCCTGCAGCGCGGGGTCGCACAGGAACGGCAGGTTGGTCTCGTCGATCTGCACGTAGCGGCAGCCCGCGTGATAGAGCGCCTGCAACTCCTCGCGGTAGACCTGCGCGAGGTCGGCAAAGAACACATCCATGTCCGGATAGGCGCCCTTGTCGATGGCCGCGCGGCCGCCGCGGAAATGCACCAGCGTGGGCGAGGGGATCGGCTGCTTGGGCGTCAGCCCGGCGCGGTCGGCGATGGGTTTGAGAGCGATGAAGTCGTTGACCGCAAGCGGGCGGGTCCGCTTCAGCTTGGACCGCGTTTCCGCGCGCGGCGGCGCGAATTCGATCTCGCCTTGTTCGTTGTGGAATTTCGTCGGCAGGCCGCCGGCAAACACGATGCCGTCGATCTTCTCGATGAAGTCGAGAAACCAATGGCGACGATGGAATTCCCCGTCCGTGCAGACGCGAAGGCCGGCGTCCTTCTGCAACGCCACCGCGTCTTCGATCGCCTGCGTTTGCAGGTCCCACAACGCCTCGGCGGACAACTCGCCACGCGCCTGCCGTGCGCGGGCATCGTGAATCGCCTGCGGCCGCAACAGGCTTCCGACCACGTCTGCCTTGAAGGGTGGGTTGGGGTTTTCTGTTGGCATGAATGCCTCAGTATCTGTTCGCGATCGGCAGTTCCTCGGCCGGGAACAGCGAGATCACGCGGCAGCCCTTGTCGGTGACGACGACCTCCTCCTCGATGCGCGCGGCGGAGAAGCCGTCGCTCGCCGGGCAGTAGGTTTCGAGCGCGAACACCATGCCTTCCTTGATCTCCACCGGGTGCTCGAACGAGCACAGCCGGCTGATGATCGGGCGTTCGTGCAGCGCGACGCCGAGCCCGTGGCCGAACTGCAGCGCGAAGGCTTCCATCTCCGAATTGAAGCCGAACTCCTCCGCCTTGGGCCAGACGGCTGCGATCTGGTCGGTGGTGACGCCGGGGCGGACCAGCTCTATCGCCCGGTCGAGCCATTCGCGGCACTGCTTGTAGGCGTCGTTCTGCACGTCCGTCGCCTTGCCGACATTGAAGGTGCGATAGTAGCAGGTGCGGTAGCCCATGTAGGACTGGATGATGTCGAAGAACGCCTGGTCGCCGGGGCGCAGCAGCCGGTCGGTGAAATTGTGCGGGTGCGGGCTGCACCGTTCGCCGGAGATGGCGTTGATGGCCTCCACGTCGTCCGAGCCCATGCGGTAGAGCATCTCGTTGGCCTTGGCCACGATGTCGTTCTCGCGCACGCCGGGCTTCAGCTCCTCCCAGACCATCTGGTAGACGCCGTCGACCATGGCGGCGGCCTGGTTGAGCAGCACGATCTCGTCGAAGTTCTTGATCTCGCGCGCATCCAGCAGCACCTGCTGGCCGTCGCGCACGTCGAGGCCCAGCTTCTGCAGCTCGAACATCATCGGCGGCTCGACGATGTCGAGCCCGATGGGCATGTCGGCGACGCCCGCAGCCTTCAAAATCGTGTGAATCTCTTCCGCCGCCGCCTTCATCAGCCCGTGCTCGGGCGGCACGGTGCCGCGCAGCCCCACCATCCCCGCATGGCAGCAGGCGTTGGGCAGCCAGGGGGCGTGCATCCGGTGATGCACGGCGGCGGAGCCGAAATCCCAGATATGCGGCTCTCCGCTGCCGGCCAGCAGCGCGTAGCGGCACATCTTGTCGCGCGACCACTCGCCGATCACCGTGCTGGTCAGATAGCGGATGTTGTTGTTGTCGAAGCAGAGCAGCGCGCCGAACCCGGCCTTGTGCATCGCCTGGCGGGCGCGGCCCAGCCGATAGTCGTGCAGCCGGCGGAAATTCACCCGCTCCTCGAAATCCACCCCGGTATGGCCGGGCGCCGGAATGGCGCGTCCCCAGTCGTAATGGGGATCGATATGATCCGGATCGATGATCCTGGGTTCGGGCAGGTCCATGACCATGGCTCGTCTCCGACGGGTCGATTAATGGCGTTCGAATTGAGGGGGGCAGAATGCGCGCGCCGACGCGGCCGCGCAACCGTTGCTCCCCTCCCTGTCGCGTCGGACACCATTTATGCAAACGATTGCAGGCAACGTCAACAGGCACCGCGCGGAATGATGCATTCCTCCCTTTCGGGCACCGGATGCACTGCCGCCGCAGGCCTACCGGTAGAAGACGTGAGGGCCGATCTGCGCGGTGCGGGTTCTGCGGTCCGCCCAGTCCGGCTGGACGGACACATGGTGGAAAAAGAGGGCGCCGCCGGTCGGATCCGAATGCGCCCCTGCGAGGGCCTGGCGCGCGACCTCCACCGCCTTGCGCCAGGCTTCGGGATTCTCGGGCCGGTCGGACTTGCCGTCGCACCGCCAGGAGAACTGACAGCGATGGCGCGCCTCTCCGCCCTGGTGGACGACGGCGCAGACCGAGCCGGGGAAATCGGGGCTTGCGACCCGGTTGAGGGTGACATGGGCGACGGCGCGCTGATCCTCGGACGAGCTGGAGCGTGCTTCCCAGTATACGTTGAGCGCGAGACAGCGGAGGGCGGAGGCCTGCGGCTCGGCACGCGCAGTTCCGGCGCAGAGCAGCAAGGCAGCGACGAAGGCGCCCGCGCACCACAAGCCCCGCATTCCCTCCCCGTTACCCGAGGCGCGCCGCGCCGGAGGCGACATCGACGCGATCCGGATCGATGATCCGGGGCCGGGCAGGTCCGTGGCCATGACTTGTCTCCGACGGGGTCGATTGCTCGTATCGAGCGAAGGGCGGCAGAATGCGCGCCGCCGCGCGCGCGCGCAACCGTCGCCGCCCTTCGCACGCATCCGCCGCTCTTGCCGATTTTAAACCGTGCTGCCTCCGTTACCGGAATTGTGACCGGATCGCATGCCTCGCGTTGCACGGAGCCGCTTCCTGACTAAGATCATGACGATCCGGATGTGGAGCCGATAAATGGTCTCACCCTCCATCACCCATAAGGCAGACAGGCGAAAGGGCGGAACCCCGCCGGACCCCGTGTCCGTCCGCCGGGCCGTCATCCGCTACGGGCCCGCCAGATGGGTCGCGCTGACGGCATTGATTGTCGTTTTGGTGGGCGCCGCCGTCGCCCTTCTCGACGCTTTCAACTCGGAACGGCGGATGCGCGAGCAAATCTTCCGCACCAACGAAGTCATGTTCGTGCTGAACGAGGTGGTTCGGAGCGTCCTTGACGCCGAATCCGGCCGCCGCGGCTATCTGCTCACCGGCGACGAAAGCTATCTCGTTCCGTTCGAGACCAACCGGACGCGCATGCCGCTGCTGCTGGACCGCCTGGCGGCAGCGATGGCGAGCGCCGAGCAGATGGAACGGCAGCACCGGCTCGCCGTCCTGCATGAGAAGAAGCTGGCGGCGCTGGAAAAGGCTGTGGCGCTCGCGAAGGCCAGCCGCGCCGAAGAAGCCCGCGAGAGTTTCGACACGGACGAGACCAAGCGGTACTTCGACGCGCTTCGCGCCGTGATCGACGATCTGCGGCATGAGGAAGCCTCCGCCCTGAGGGCACGTGCCGCGCATGCCGCGGCGATCGAGCGCCGGACGATCTATATCCTCGCCGTGCTGGGCCTGATCGGCCTGGCGCTCGTCCTGGCGGTAATGTCGCTGGCATGGCGGGCCGCACATCTGGAGGCGGAGGCGGCGGACATGGAAGCCCTGCGCGAGGCCCGGGCCCGCTCCGATCTGCTGGCGAAAGAACTGAATCACCGGGTGAAGAACCTGTTTTCGGTCATTCTGTCGATCATCTCGATGTCGGCGCGCCACGAAACCGACGTGCGCAACCTGACCAGAAAGATACGCGACCGCGTCCATGCGCTCGCCAGCGCCCACGCGGTCAGCCAGGGCCAGGCGGACAGGTCGCTGGTCAGCCTCGCCGACCTGATCGAAGCGACGCTGGCGCCCTATGCGCGCGAAGGTCCGTATCTTCAGGTCAGCGGTCCGGACGTGAATTTGCAGGTCGCGGCGATTACGCCGCTCGGCCTCATTCTCCACGAACTCGCGACCAACGCCGCCAAGTACGGGGCGTGGTCCAGGGAACACGGCGTCGTCGAACTCGCCTGGCACGTCCACCGCGCCTCGATCGGCGGTTTAACTGATGAAGAAGAAACAGTAGATATAGTCTGGAAGGAAAGGGGAGGACCGCCCGTATCCGAACCGTCCGACATGGGGTTTGGCACACGGATGGTAAAGAACGCCATTGGTCAGCTGAAAGGCCAGACGATTATGAAATGGGCCGAATCAGGACTTTCGGTTAGTATTAGAATTCCGCTGCCGAAGTGGAAAATCCAGTGAGCAAGGCTGACGGCCAATGCTTCTAAACACACACGATCCCTCTCATCGGCGCGTGCCGCCGCAGTCGGATATTGCCCAATGGCCGTATGCCAAGCTTGAAGGCGCGCGAATACTCGTGGTCGAGGACGAAGCGATGCTGGTGCTGGAGATCGAAAGCGCGCTGGAGGATGCCGGCGCCGAGGTTGTCGGGCCGTGCATGAACCTTCGTCAGGCGCTGCAGGAAGTTCAGGACCGCGAAATCGACGCCGCGATCCTCGACGTCAATCTCCACGGCGAAGACGTTTTCCCGGTGGCGGAACGGTTGTTCACGCGGGGCATTCCGTTCCTGTTCCACACCGCCCATGGCGAACGCATGGAACTGCGCGCCCGGTTCGAGAATGCGCCGGTCTGCCGCAAGCCGATCCTCGTCGAGGATCTGCTCACCGAGCTCGCCGGTATCGTCCCCTGATCCGGCGCTACGCCGGGACGTCGCTGTCCAGGCCCAGCAACGTCAGCAATTCACGTTCCGATACGGGTTTGCCGAGGACCACGCAGTCCTTCAGGTCTTCCGGCAGGCTTTCGCTTCCATTGCCGTAACCGGTGCAGAAGGCAACCCGCACGCCGCGGCACGCCAGGGCCTGAGCGATCGGCACCGAGGAGGCGCCGTTCAGGTTCATATCCAGCAGGGCGAAATCTGGCGGATTCCGCTCCATGACGTCGACAACGGCATCATAGGCGGACATCACCCCCACGACCTCGCAACCGAGGTCGCCGAACATATCTTCCATTGCCATACCAAGAAGTGCGTCATCCTCGATCAACAGCACCTTCATAGCCATCCCCATCCCTTGTTAACGCGACACACAGCCCAGACTGAACCACACGAACCAGTTTTTATTACACTGCACCCAACGGGCGCGCATCGTATCGATCAGGGAAACTTATCCACACCGCCGGCAAAAGACCAGCGAGTCAATCTTTCCACAACCGACATATGACAGCGTTCACTGTAATCAAACGTTACGACGGAAGCGTTACAGCAAGCAACGGGCGGCATACGGCCGACCCGTCCGGAGCGAGGATCGGAAGCACGGGCTACGCCGCGTTGCGGGCCTCGGGCAGCGCCGCTTCGCCGTCGACGACGCAGGCGGCGGCATGGATCACGGCAGCGACGCGCAGCGCTTCCTGCACCGCCTCACGTGAGACGCCGGCCCTGGTCAGCTCCTGCGCATGGGCGTCCAGGCACATGCCGCACCCGTTGATCGCGGATACGGCGAGGGAGAACAGCTCGAAATCGGCCTTCTCGATCCCGGGACTGGCGATCGCATTCATGCGAAGCCGGGCAGGCATGGCGCCGTACTCCTTGTCGGACAGCAGGTGGACGGAACGGTAGTAGACGTTGTTCATCGCCATCACCGCGGCGGCGGCGCGGGCTGCGTTCCCGGCCTCGGGCGAAAGGTGGACGGCGGCGTCCGCCGCCACCGACGCGATGACGGTGTCGTTGCGGGCGGCGATGGCGCTGGCCAGCATCGTGCCCCAGAGCTGCTGAGCGGTCAGCACGGTGCTCGAAGCGATATTGGACAGGTTCAGCTTTATGTCCTTGGCGTAGGACGGCATGCGCTCCTTGAGCGTTTCGATCGACATGGCTGTTTCCTCTGCTGGTGGGAACATTTAGCCGGCGGGCGCTGCGCATCGGGAGGGAGGGAGAACCCGCGCAACGCCCGCCGGCAAGCCGCCCTCAGGCGACCTTGAGAACGTCCTCGCCCTTCTGCCAGTTGCAGGGGCAGAGCTCGTCGGTCTGCAGCGCGTCGAGCACCCGCAGGACCTCATGCGGATTGCGGCCGACGCTGAGGTCGTTGACCGAGACGTGACGCACGATGCCCTCCGGGTCGACGACGAAGGTTGCGCGCAGGGCCACACCCTCTTCCGCCGCCAGGATGCCGAGCGCCTGCGAGAGCTCGCGCTTCGTGTCGGCGAGCATCGGGAACGGCAGGTCTTTCAGGTCGGCGTGATCGCGCTTCCAGGCAAGGTGCACGAACTCGCTGTCCGTCGACATGCCGAGAAGCTGGGCGTCCCGGTCGGCAAACTCACCTTCAAGCCTGCCGAAGGCGGCAATCTCCGTCGGACAGACGAAGGTGAAATCCATCGGCCAGGCGAAAAGCACCAGCCATTTGCCGGGATAGCTCCTGTCCGTCACCTCGGCAAAGGCCTCGGACGGGCTTTTCGGCACGCCCGGCGTCACCGCCTTGACGGAAAATTCGGGAAGTTTCTGGCCCACGGTAAGCATTTATCTCAACTCCTGTTCGGTCGCGTCGCTAAAACTGGAACGCTTCTAATTCGCGTTCGCACCCTATATGGCGGCGCCCGTCGCCGATGTCAAGAATTAGAATTATTAAAAAATATTGCCCGTGCGGCGCGGAAGACTGCGCTCCCGGACACTCCTGCATCCGAAACGCGAGGGGGCCGCCCCGAAGGGCGGCCCCGGCTTCAGGACAAAGCTGCGGACGTGTCGGACGCGTCTCAGCCGGCGGCGACGTTTTCTCCCTGAACCCTGATCGCCTCGTCCACCGCGGCCATTGTCGCCGCGGCCTGGTGGCGCTCGGCGGCCGAATCGAGCAGGCGCAGGAGGAAATCCGCATAGCTCCACCCGGCCAGCTCGGCCATCAGGTTCATCTTGCCGTCCCAGCACCAGCCCGGGTTGGGATTGACCTCGAGCAGCTTGACGACGCCGTTCGCGTCCGCCCGGAAATCGAACCGGGCGTAATCGCGGCATCCCAGCCGCTCGAACAGCCGCGAGGAATGGTCCACCAGCCGACGCTGGTCAAGCTCGGGCAGGTTCGCCTTGCGGTAACGGATATTGGTCCAGTAGGGCGAATCGGGTTCCCACTTCGATTCGTAGCCGAGAATGCGCGGCAGATCGTCCGGCAGGCCGGAGAAATCGACCTCCAGCAACGGCAGAGGCTCCAGCCCGCCCGCCGGATTCCCCATCAGCCCCACCGTGTATTCGGCGCCCGTCAGGTACTCCTGGACCAGGACGGGCCGGTCGCCCCACTGCGTCCGCAGGCGCTCCAGGTACTCGATCAGCCCGATCTTGTCGTTCACCACCGCGTCCTTGGTGATGCCGATCGAGCTGTCGCCGAAATTGGGCTTCAGGATGGCGGGGAAGGTCGCGGGCAGGGTCGCCGACCTGTCGCCGCTGGCTACATAGGTCTCCATCGGCACCGGGACATCCAGCCCGAGCGCGACCGCACGCACCAGCGCCTTGTCGTAGCAGATGCCGAGGCAGGCGGGCCCGGCCCCGGTGTAAGGCAGGTTCAGCGCCTCCAGCAACGCCGGGACGTGCAGCTCCTGGAAGGCATCGTTGTTGAACCCCTCGTCGCACAGGTTCAGCACGAGGTCGGTCTTCTCCGCCTGGAGGTCGCGCACCAACGTCGCGTGGTTGTCGTGAAAGCGAAAGCGGTACTGCGGCAGTTCCGCCAGTGCTTCCTTCAGCCTGCGGACGGTGTCGAAATCCTCGTCGTTGAACTCCCCGCCCCGCTTCACCGCGTCGGGCAGGCGCGGGTCGCCGAGCAAAACGGCAACATCCATCGGGCCGCGGCGCGCGGGCCGCGCAAGCCGCGCGGTCTTTTCCGGCGCGCGGGCCGTCAGCAGCATGCGCCGGGCCATCATACCCAGATCCTGGCCGCGGTCCGACTGCGCCTCGAGACTGCCATGCAGCCGCACCTCGCGAAAATCCGCGCCGCGCAGAAGCCGGGTGATGGAATCCCGCGAGTACAGACGTTCGGCGTAGAACTGGTCGGCGATCACGCCGCGCTCGTCATGCACGATCACCTCGCGCGAGATCAGGCGGTCGCCGTCGGCAGACAACGTGCGTTCGCGGCAGACGAACTGATGCTCGTCGATCCACTCCCACGAACGCGGATCGAAGTGTTCGCGCATCCACTGGCCGTCGGTCAGGTCGAGCACGATCTGGCCGTGCGACTTCAGCACCCGGGCGATGGCGGCCAGCACCTGCGCGTCGTCCTTCTCGCTGGCGAAGTAGCCGAACGAATTGCCGAGGACCATCACATAGTCCTGGCTCGCCTCCGGCAGCCGCACGCTGCGCGCGTCGCCTTCCTTGAAGGCGACATTGACCCCTCCCGCCCGCGCCCGCCTGCGGGCGAGCCGGATCAGGTAGCGCGACCGGTCCACGCCGGTCAGGTGCCGAAAGCCGCGCCGGGCCAGGTCCAGGACGTGCCGGCCCTGACCGCAGCACAGATCCAGGATGTGGGCATCCGGCTCCATGCCGGTCGCCTGGATCACCTGGTCGATCTCGTGCGCGGTATTGCGGTCGTCCTCGACCACGTCGCTGTCGGTTTTGAGGTAGAGGGAATCGAAAATCTCGCGCCACCACTCGGCGGGGAGATGTGACTCGAGGTCGGAGATAGGTCCCAGGCTCTGGCGTGCGGCGCCGGCGCGCGCGCGCCGGGCGTGCGGGGATTTCATGATCGCTTCACCCTTCCGGATGCGTCGCGCCCGGCGTCCCTGCGCCTGGCGCTTCTCTGCAAAAGCGCCAGCAGCGGAGCAGGGCTGCCGCCGGCGCGGTTCGTTCAGGGTGGAAGCCTACGGGCGTGCGGACGCCCCGCCTCCCTCGACCGGCATTCCTCCCCGTCCCGGAACGGTCGGCCGATCAACTGGCGAAGATTGGTGGGCCGCCGCAAATATCAAGTGGCAACCGCACCAGAAATTCACGGGCTACTTTATCACATCCCTGAGCTTGGCCGCGAGATCGTCGGGCGTGAAGGGCTTGCTCAGGAATCTGTCCTTCCTCTCCCCCGCGGCACTGTCCATCACGCCGCCGCCAAAATAGCCCGAGGTATAGAGAACCTTCAGATCCGGAGCCCGCTCAACCGCCCGAGCGGCAAGCTCGCGGCCGTCCATGCCGCCATAGAGCACGAAGTCGGTGAACAGCAGATCCGGCCGATAACCGCCATCGAGCGCGTCCAGCGCCGCCGAGCCGCCGGCCACGTCGAGGACGGTGCAGCCGAGATCCAGCAGCATCGTCCGCACCACGGTGCGGACATCCGGATCGTCCTCGACCAGCAGCACACGTGTGCCGGCCAACCTGTCGGACAGACCGGCGGCCGCCCGGACCGTCTCATCCGACGCTTCGTCCTGCACCTTGCAGGATGGAAAATAAAGCGAGATCGTGGTGCCCCTGCCCTCGCCGCTGTCGATAACGACGGCGCCGCCCGACTGCTGGACGAAGCCGTAGACCATGCTCAGCCCCAGCCCGCTGCCCTTGCCCGTGTCCTTGGTCGTATAGAAGGGCTCGCAGCACTGACGCAGCGTCTCCGGCGACATGCCGGTGCCCGAATCCACCACGCGAAACACCGCGTAATCGCCGGCCGGCACATCGTCGGGCACGGCGCGCAGCGTCTTCGCGACCATCTCGCGTTCGACCTCCAGCACCATCGAGCCGCCCTCCGGCATGGCGTCGCGGGCATTGAGCGCCAGGTTGAGCGCCGCGTTCTGGAATTGCGCGGGGTCGAGCCTCAGCATCAGCGGCGCGCCCGGCACGGACACGCCCACCGAATAGGTTTCGCCGATGGTGCGGTCGATCATCTGGTGAACATCGCGGGCCATCGCGCCGAGGTCGACCACACTCGCGTTCAGCGGCTGTTTGCGCGCGAAGGCCAGCAGATGGTGGGTCAGCCCCGCGCCGCGCTCCGCCGCCCGGACGGCCACCGCAGCGAACCGGTCCAGATCGGGCCTCGTTTTCAGCCCATCCCGCAACAGGTTGATATTGCCCATGATGACGGTGAGAAGATTGTTGAAGTCGTGCGCCACCCCGCCGGTAAGTTGGCCGATCGCCTCCATCTTCTGGGCCTGACGAAGCTGCTCGCGTGCGCCGCGTTCCGCGGTGACGTCCGCGATGACCTCGACCACACCGCCCTCCGGGGTCGGATGCATGGAAAACCGAAGCCAGTTGCCGCCCGCCAGGCGGCGTTCGATGGGCACCTCGCTCGGCGTGCGGTAGCGTGCAAGCTGCTCCCTTAGCCAGGCCTCCGGATTCTCGTCGACCTCCTCGCTGCCGAAGAATTTCGCCTTGAGACCGTCCTTCAGCAAGGCCTCGATGCTGAGCCCGAGCACGTCGTCACGTCCCGCGAGGAAGTCGAAGACGTCCAGCATGCGGCGGTTGTGAAGCACGATGCGGCCGTCGCTGTCGTACAGGATAAACGCATCGTTCAGGCTTTCGACCGCCGTCCGCAGCCGGTCTTCCGCCATGCGGAAGCGCGACTCGGCGGCGTGAAGCTCGGTGACGTCGCGGGCGATGCCGCGGTGTCCCGCGAACCCCTTGCGGCCGGAAAACGGCCTGCCGGACAGGGCGACGATCCAGTCGGGGGCGCCCTTGCCCGCGCGATAGACGCACATGAAATCGCGCACCGGGCTGCGCTGCCGGAGGATGCGACGGAACCCCGCCCAGCCTTCGGGCGCCGCCAGACCCTCGATCTCCCACGGCGTCTTGCCGAGACAGTCCTCGGGGGCGAGCCCATGCCCCTCGAAGGCGGTCCCGCCGAGATAGGAGAACCGGAACTCCGCATCCAGCTCCCAGAACCAGACCGACGCCGATTCGGAAATCTCGGTCAGCCGGCGCGTCGTCTCCTCGTTCGTCTGCTGGGCGACGTGACGGTCCTGTTCGGCCCGCGCCCGGGCGACGATGTGGGTGACGAGCTGCTCGAGCTGCGAGAAGGTTTCCGGGGACTTGGTGATATAGTCGGCGAAGCCGCGCTTGAGCGCCGTGACGGCGACGCTCTCGTTGCCGACTCCGGTCATCAGCACCACCGGCCCGGCATACGCACCCTTGCGCAGCTGGTCGAACACCTCCACGCCCGACTCTTCGCCCAGACCGTAATCGGTAATCACGATGTCGGGGCCGTCGGGATCGCCGCAGATGCTGGCGACCGCCTCACGGCCCGCCGCGTACTCCCTGATGTCCACGGTTCCGTTATGGCGGAACGCGCGTTTCAGCAGCGCACGGTCGGCGGCATCGTCTTCGATTACAGCGATCTTCATGGACACGGCGAGTTGGTCCCCGCGTATTCAGGCCACCAGGTTTATTTGCAGCCAGTACGAGATCAATTCCGTTATTTTTTTGTTAAACTGGGCGGCATCGACGGGTTTCACCACATAGCTGTTCGCACCTCTAGAATAGGCGGTGCGGATATCGCCCGGATCCGACGACGATGTCAGGATAACCACCGGTAAACTACGCAGAAATTCGTTCTCGTCGATGGTTTTCAATGCGTCGAGCCCGCTGACCTTGGGAAGCTTGAGGTCGAGCACGACGAGCCGGGGCGGCTTGCGGCCGCCGCTTCCCAAGTTTTCGGAGTCCAGCCCGAGCCGGTTCAGCAGCGCCTGGCCGTCGCTCAGGAACTCCGCCTCGTCGGCCATACCGTTGCGCCGCAGCACACGGCCGATCAGGGCCGCGTCCGTGGGATTGTCCTCGACAACGATAAGGCTGGCATCGACCTGGGGCATGGCGAACTCCGCTATTCCTCGTCCTCGCGCGGCTGCCGCGCAGGGAAGCTCAACTTGAATGTCGTTCCGTCGCCGGGGGCGGAAACCACATCGATTGTGCCGTGATGGATCTGCACGCCCTTCTTGACGATGGCGAGCCCGATCCCCGTCCCCGGATAGTCCTCGACGAGATGCAGCCTCTGAAAAATCTCGAATATCCTGGATAAGTACTCCGGCTTCATGCCGATGCCGTTATCGGTGACTTCGATCGTGCAGTGCCCGTCCCGCTCGCCGCCGCGGATCGTAACTCTGGGTGTCGTGCCCTGGGCGACGAACTTGAGCGCGTTGCCGATGAGATTCTGCATGATCTGCATCATGATTTCCTGCTGGGCCTCCACCTTCGGCAGATCGCCCTCCACCAGGATTTCCGCACCGCTGGCCGCAATCTCGGCCGCCAGGTTTTCCCGGACGAGATTGACAACGCCAGCCAGGGAGAGCACGCGGAAGGCGATGCCGCCGCGGCCGAGGCGGCTGTACCCCAGCAGGTCGTCGATCAACTGGCCCATGCGGACCGCACCGGTCGAGATATGCCCCAGGAATTCCCGCCCGGCGTCGTCCAGCACGCTTTCGTAGTCTTCCGCCAGCGCATCGGAGAACCCGCTGATCGCGCGCAGCGGGGCCTTCAGGTCGTGGGCGACGGAATAGGCGAAGGCTTCCAGCTCATGCGCGCTTTCCGCAAGCTCCCGCTCCGCCTTCTTGCGCTCGGTGATGTCACGGATGATGCCGACGAAAATCTGCTCGTCGCCCTCCCGCGCCTCAGCGACCGACAGCTCCATCGGAAACTCGGTGCCGTTCTTGCGCCGGGCAGTGACCTCGCGGCCGATGCCGATGATCTTGGCCTCGCCCGTGCGGCGGTACGCCTCGAGGTAGCCGTCGTGCTCCGACCTGTACGGGTCGGGCATCAGCATCTTCACGTTGCGTCCGATCACCTCTTCCGGCTGGTAGCCGAACAGCCGCCTGCAGGCGGGATTGAACATCTCGATGTCGCCGACCGCGTCGATGATGATCACGCCGTCTACGGCGGTGTCGATCACCGCCCGCAGCTTGCCCTCGCTGTCGCGCAGGGCCTGCTCCGCGTTCTTGCGCGCCGTGATGTCGCGGATGATGCCGACGAAGACGCGCTCATCGCCCTCGCCGGCCTCGCCCACCGAAAGCTCCATGGGGAACTCGGTCCCGTCCTTGCGTCGCCCCGTCACCTCGCGGCCGATGCCGATGATCTTGGCCTCGCCCGTGCGGCGGTACGCCTCGAGGTAGCCGTCGTGCTCGCCCCGGTAAGGCTCGGGCATCAGCATCCGGACGTTTTCGCCCATCACCTCCTCGCGCGCATAGCCGAAGAGCTTTTCGCAGGCAGGGTTGTACATCCGGATGCGGCCTTCGCCGTCGATCAGGATGACGCCGTCGACCGCCGTATCGATCACCGCCTCGAGGCGGGATCGCGTGGTCGCGAACAGGGCTGGCGGCGGGTCGGACATGGCGGGAGGGCGCTGCCTTGTCTTTGGGTCGCTGGAACGAGCGGAACTCAGCGACACTTATACCCGACACGCACGCGTGGGGAACGTAAAAATCCGTTTCAGTCCATACCGATATGTACGGCGGCTCGCGGAATCGGAGCCCCGGGGGATACCTGCCGGTTGCGCCGGCCCCTGCCCCACGGCGGCAACCGCAGGACTGGGGTTCACCGACTCGACCGGCTGCGCCGGCCGGTCATGAGTCTCAGCGCCGGTTCGGGCGCTCGAAAGCTGTCCCGCAGGGACGCACTATCGAGCGATCGCTCCTAGCCGACGGCGCGCAGCTTCTCTTCGACGTCGCCGCTGACGAGGTTCTGCTCGACGAACTCCCAGTTGACGAGATGCTCCAGGAACGCCTTGACGAAATCCGGCCGGCGGTTCTGGTAGTCGAGATAGTAGGCGTGCTCCCACACGTCGAGCGTCAGCAGCGGCGTCTTGCCGTGAACCAGCGGCGTGTCCGCATTCGAGGTGCTCACGATGTCCAGCTTGCCGCCATCCTCGACGAGCCAGGCCCAGCCGCTGCCGAACTGGCCGACCGCCGCTTCCTCGAACTTCTCGCAGAACGCGTCGAACGAGCCGAAATCGCCGGAAATCCGCTTCCCCAGCTCGCCGGACGGCTCATGGCCGCCCTTCGGAGTCATGCAATGCCAGAAGAAGGTGTGGTTCCAGGCCTGGGCGGCATTGTTGAACAGCCCGGCCTGTTCCTTGTCCTGCGCGGCGGCGCGCACGATGTTCACCAGCGGCTGCTTCTCCAGCGGCGTGCCTTCCACCGCGTCGCTCGTCTTCTTCACATAAGTCGCATGGTGCTTCCCGTAATGAAACTCCAGCGTGCGCTCCGAGATATGCGGCTCAAGCGCCTTCATCTCATAGGGGAGGTCGGGAAGCTTCAGACGATCTGCCATTTTTGTCCTCGCGTCGGTCAGGATGCTAATGCGCAGCCCGCCCGCGCCGCGGACAGACGTCGGCAAGCCGCGCCTTTCCTCTGGCACCTAGTCAGTTTCGCCCTGGGTTCAACCGTTCCCCGGGCAACTGTCACAAGGGTGTCACCCCGCATCGCGCGGATCACCCTTCGGCGAGGTCGATATAGGTGCCTTCGATGTCGGTCAGGTGGTAGTGCCCCAGCGGACACCGCTTGAACAGTTCCAGCCGCGCCTTGCCCTCGTCGCCGTAGCCCAACGGCCTGCTGTGCAGATGCGGGTTCTGCCCCGTCAGGTCCTCGAGGTCCTCCTTCACCTTTTCGATGCTCTCGACGGTGAATCCGATATGGTCGGGGCCGGTGCGCTGGGGATCCATGCCGGCATAGTCGTCAATGTTCCATTGCAGGATCGCCAGCGTCATGTTGCCGTCCGACAAATAGTGGTTCGGATCGCCGGCCTTCCGGTTGAGCGGGCTGAGCTCGAATACCTCGTGATAGAATTCGGCGCAGCGCTCGGCGTTGCGGGTGCGCAGCGCGAAATGGCTGAACTTGCGTTCCGTCCGGTCCAGATCGTCGGCATAAACGTCCTTCTGCATCTTCAGGTTCCTGGCCGAAAGGTCAAAAATGTTGATATCTGGGTCGTGCGCGCTGAACGCGGCGAAGGGGCGGACCGGCGGACGCTTCAGCAGCCGGATCGAGGGATCGAACCGCGATATGCGCTCGCGCGCCAGCTCCACGTCCTCGACCTCCAGCCCGAAATGGTCGAGCCCGCTGGTGCGGCCTTCGCGGCGCGGGATGATATTCATGCCCACCGCCCCGTCGCTGACGACGCAGGCGCGCGCCGGTCGCGGCTTGCTGGCGGTGCGCAGCCCGAACAGCGCCTCGTAGAACTTGGCGTTGATCGCGTAGTGGTCGGTGGTGATGGCGATATGGTTCAGTCGCGCGAACATGACCCGCTGTCTCCCTGCTGTTGCGGCCGTGTCGTTTCTGGTTTGCGTCATTCTGGTCTTTCGCGACGCGCCGCACAATGGGCCGGCGTTGCGCCGCTCCGCGAAAGCTGAGACGCTGGCCGACCAATAACCGGGGAGCCGCGCGATGGCTGACGAGAGGACGCGAGGCGCCGGAACCGCGCTGGTGTCGGGCGCGGCCAGCGGCATCGGGCTGGCCTGCGCGAAACTGCTGCTGGAGGACGGCTGGTCGGTCGGCGCGGCCGACATCCAGCCCCTGCCGCCGTCGCTGGGGGACGACGCCCCGGCGGACCGCCTGCGGGAACTCGCCTGCGATGTCTCCAACGAGGACTCCTGCCGCGCCGCGGTGGCGGAGACCGTCTCGGCGTTCGGGGGGCTACACGCCCTGCTGCACTTCGCCGCGTTTCATTCGACGAATACCTGGCAGGAGCTCAGCGCGGTGGAATTCACCCGCACGCAGGAGGTGAATGTCACCGGCTCGTTCCTGATGGCGCGCGAAGCGGCACGGCACATGGCGGCGCATGGCGGCGGCGCCATCGTCCTGACCGGGTCGGGCTCGATGAATTCCGGCGGGGTCGGCGGGCACGGGCGCGGCGGGCCGGCCTATATCGCCTCAAAGGCCGCGATCGTCGGGCTGACGCGGTCCCTCGCCCGCTCGTTCGGCCCCCACGGCATCCGCGTCAACGCGGTCTTTCCGGGCGCCACCGACACTGCGATGACGGCGGAGTATGACGAGGACGCGCGAAACCGGGTCGCCGAGCGCACGATCCTCGGCCGTATCGGCGCGGCAGCCGAAATCGCCGCCGTCGCCCGCTTCCTTGTTTCCGACGACGCCCGCTACATGACCGGCGAGACCGTCAACGTCAACGGCGGCGGCAGTTTCGGGCTCTGATCCCCGCCGCACGGTGTGGTATGGTGAACGTACCCCGCGGGATGAAGCCGGAGCCACGCAGCGGAGGTGCATCCTCCGGGACACAGGGAATGAACAGGGAGGTTTCGATGAAGCGACTTGGCACTCTTGTTGCCGCGACCGCCGGGCTCGTGCTCGCGACCGCACCGGCGGCGGCGCAGCAGACCGGCAAGCAGATGACCATCATTGTCGGCTTCGGCGCGGGCGGCGGTTATCACAACCTGGCGACGATCCTGTCGCGCCATATGGGTCAGCATCTGCCCGGCAATCCGACGATCATCGTACAGGTCAAGACCGGCGCCGGCAGCCTGGTCGCCATGAACCACGTCGCCAATGTGGCGCCCAGGGACGGCAGCGTGCTGGGGACGGTCAGCGGCGCCACCATCCTCGAGCCCCTGTTCGGCAACAAGAAGGCGAAGTACGACCCGCGCAAGATCAACTGGATCGGCAGCGCGGCCAGCGGCCACAACACCTGCTTCGCGCTGACCCGGACCGGCATCACCTCGCTGGACGCGGCGAAGGAAAAGGAGCTCGCGATCGGCTCCACCGGGCGCGGCTCGCGCACCTTCACCTACCCGACGGCGCTGAACACCCTGCTCGGCACGAAGTTCAAGATCATCAGCGGCTATCGCGGGATGAAGGACGTCATGCAGGCCATGGAGACCGGCGAGATCAGCGGCGTCTGCGGCTACGGCTGGGAATCGGTCCGCAACCAGCATGCCCGTCTGCTGGAGGAGAAGGCGATCACCCTGTTCGCCCAGTTCGCCTACGCCAAGCACGGCGAGTTGCAGGATGTGCCGCTGGTGCTCGATGTCGTCAAGCCGGGCAGGGAGCGCCAGGCCATCAAGCTCCTGTCGATCGACGCCTATGTCGCATGGCCGGTTCTCGCCCCGCCCGGCACGCCGAAGGCGGAGGTCGAGACGATCCGGCGCGCCTATGAAAAGGCCCTGGCCGATCCCGCGCTGATCGCGGACGCGAAGAAAATCGGCGTCGGCATCGATCCGATCAAGGGCGAGGAAATCCGGGCCGTCGTCGCGCAGGCCTATGCGACGCCGGACGAGGTGGTCGAGTTCACGCGCGAGATCACCGGCCTCAAGTAACGACCTCCGTTTCCCGGAAAGCCGCCCCGCGCCCTTCTCCGGGATCGAAAAGATCGAGTGGTAGATGAGGACCGCGTGATGCGCGCGATTACGAAAGGGCCGCCCCCGCCGGGGCGGCCCTTTCCGCGTCCGGAAGCGCACGACGAAGCGCTTGTTGTGCCGGGCCGCGGAGTAATTGCATAATCGCGCCAGGATCGGGAAACCCAACCAGGGAGGACTTCATGGGACTCAGGTCGATTTCGCTCGCCGCCGGCGCCTCGGCGATCGCGCTGGCGGGCGCGCTTCTGGCCGGCCCGGCCGCAGCGGCGGACCAGGTGACGCTGCGCATGCATACCCACGTTCCGCCGGTGGCGCAGTCGTTCAAGAATCTGGTGACATGGACCAAGATGGTCGAAAAGTCGTCCGGTGGGGCGCTGAAAATCCAGCTTTTCGGCTCGAACCAGCTGGGCGGCAAGGCTGAGGACGTGTTCGATCAGGTGAAGAACGGCGTGGTCGACATCGGATGGACCCTGCCGGGCTATAAGGCGGGGCTGTTCCCGGGCGTAACCGTGTTCGAGCTGCCGTTCATCGGCGCCACCGCCGACATCGCCTCGCCTGCCGTGGACGCCTTCGTGCGCAAGTACGGCAAGGATTTTCAGGACGTGCACGTGATCGTCGTTCACTCGGCGGGCGAATCCGTCATCCACATGAAGGGCGGTCCCATTCGCCGGATAGAGGACTTCAAGGGCAAGAAGATCCGCACCCCCTCGCGCATCTCCAGCGCCGCGCTGACGGCGCTGGGCGCCACCCCCGTGCCGATTCCGGGGCTGAAGATGACCGAGGCGCTGATGCGCAACGTGGTCGACGGCGCCGTCACCCCGTGGTCGATCGCCCGCGCCATCCGCACTGTCGACGTGGTCGAGTCGCACACGCTGACGCTGCTGCACGGCCCGGTGCTGGCGATGCTGATGAACAAGCAGAGCTACGCGAAGCTGCCGGCGGCGGCGAAGAAGGCGATCGACAGCAATTCGGGCGAGGGCGTCGCCAAGATGTTCGGCAAGATGTGGGTCCGCGACGACATCCCCGGCCGCAAGAAGGCGGAAGAGCTGAAGCACACTATCGTCGAGGTTTCGGCCGAGGAGGAGGCGCGCTGGCGCAAGGCGACGCAGCCGGTCTATGACGACTGGGTCAAGACCATGAACGCCAAGGGCTTCCCCGCCGCGCAGATGGTCAAGGACGCCGAGGCGCTGATCGCGAAGTACAAGGCGGAAGCCAAGTAAAGCATGCAACCGGAACCCGGCCCGGCGGGCGGCGCGGAACCGCGCGTCGCCCACGGCCAGGCGGCACAGGAAGCGCTCGACCTCGCCACCGTGCCGGGCGGTCGCGCGCTGCAGCGCCTGACCCGCGCGCTGGCGCTCGTCGGCGGCGTGCTGCTGCTGGCGGCGGTGGCGGTCACGCTCGTCAGCGTGACCGGGCGCTATGCGCTGAACACGCCGGTCCCCGGCGATTACGAGCTGGTGGAGATCATCTGCGCGGTCGCGGTCTTCCTGTTCTTTCCCTTCACCCATTCGGTCGGCGGCAACATCACCGCAGAATTCTTTACCTCCGGCCTGCCGCTGCGCTGGCGTCGCATGACGGACATCGTCCATGACCTGATCTTCGCGCTGCTGGCCGCGCTGCTCACCTGGCGGCTCGGGCACGGCCTGGCCGACAAGTTCGCCAACGGCGACAGCACCATCCTGATCCAGATTCCGTTCTGGTGGGCCTACAGCTTCGCCGTCGCCTGCCTGGCGCTGCTGACCGTGGTCTGCGCGCTGCGCGTCGTCGCCGGCATTACGGCGCTGCGCGGATGAGCAATATCGAGCTCGGCGTGCTTCTATTCGGGGCGATGATGCTGCTTATCGTCCTGCGCATGCCGATCGCGATCTCGATGATGCTCTGCGGCATGTTCGGCTTCGCCATGATCGCCGGATGGCAGCCCATGATCGGGCTGCTGTCGGAAGCGCCGTTTTCGCGCGTCGCCAGCAACGAGCTGACGGTGATCCCGCTTTTCGTGCTGATGGGGCAGTTCGCGACCGAGGGCGGCATCAGCCAGGCGCTCTACCGCGCGGCGCGGGCGTGGCTCGGCCATTTTCGGGGCGGCATCGCCATGGCGACCATCGGCGGCTGCGCCGCGTTCGGCGCGATCTGCGGCTCTTCCGTGGCGACCGGCGCCACCATGGCCGCCGTCGCCATGCCGGAAATGCGGCGCTACGGCTATTCCGGCGCGCTGGCGACCGGGGTGCTGGCGGCGGGCGGCACGCTGGGCATCCTGATCCCGCCGTCGATCATCCTGGTGATCTACGCCATCCTGACGGAGCAGTCGCTGGCGCATCTGTTTCTGGCCGCGTTCATCCCCGGGATGATCGCGACGCTGGGTTACGCCCTCGCCGTGTTCTTCTATGTGCGGGTCCGCCCCGATGCCGGCCCGGCCGGCGAACGCTCCGGCTGGGGCGAGCGCATCCGCAGCCTCGGCACCGTGTGGCCGGTAATCACCATCTTCCTGGTGGTGGTCGGTGGCATCTATCTCGGCGTGTTCACTCCCACCGAGGGCGCGGCGGTGGGCGCGGCCTCAACCGGGTTGCTGTCCTGGTTCGCGGGCACCATGCGGCTGCGCGGCATCGGCAACGCGATGCTGGAAACGGCGAAGATCAGCGGAATGATCTACCTGATCCTGATCGGGGCGGAGTTCTACTCGTCCTTCCTGGCGCTGTCCCTGCTGCCGCAGGCGCTGTCGGAATGGATCGGCGGTCTGGGCTGGTCGCCCTATTCGATCCTGATCGGGATCGTCCTGCTCTACCTGGTGCTGGGCTGCGTGATGGACGGGCTGGCGATGATCCTGCTCACCGTCCCGGTCTTCCTGCCGGTGGTGGTCGCGCTGGATTTCGGCATCCCGGCGGAGGCGGTGCCGATCTGGTTCGGCATCCTGATCCTGATTGTCGTCGAGGTCGGGCTGATCACGCCGCCCATCGGCATCAACGTCTACGTCATCAACTCCATCGCGCCCGACGTGCCGATGACGGACTCGTTCAAGGGCATCGTGCCCTTCTTCCTCTCCGACCTCGTCCGCATCGCCATCATCATCGCCTTCCCGGCGACGACGACGTGGCTTGCGGGGGTCGGGTAGCGGCCTTCGCGGCCTTTACGCCTCGCCTTCCACCCGCAGCCAGCCGAGCGTGCGCATCAGCGGCTCGTCGGTCATCCAGAACAGGGTGGAATCGGCCTCGGCCCGGTGCTCGACCGGGCGCCAGGCGGGGGCGGCGATGACGTCGCCGCGGCTCCAGGCGAAGGTTTCACCGTCGACGACGGTCTCTCCCCTCCCCTCGGCGCAGCAGTAGATCCGGTTGGCGGTGGTACGGAAGGGCTGCGTCGCCTGCCCGCCCTCCAGCCGTTCCATGTAGAGCGCGATGGAGGACATGGCCGGGCGGCCGAGCTGCACCCGGCGGCCGAAACGGCCATCGGCATCCGGCTTCTCCCTGTCCAGCGCGGCCTGCACCTTTTCCCACGGGAAGATGAACGGGGATTCGTTCGGCACGCTGGTCACCGGCTCGAACCCGTCCGGGTGGCCCTCGAAGAACATCGGCTCCAGCATGTGGACCAGCGGCGCGTCGAGGCAGTCCAGCCAGCAGCACATCCCCTCCGCCTCGCTGCCATGGCCGTGCCACGACCAGTTGGGCGTCAGCAGCACATCGTTGGGTCGCATCTCCAGCCGCTGGCCGTCGACCACGGTGTACGATCCCTCGCCCTCGAGGATGAAGCGCAGCGCATTGGGGGTGTGGCGGTGCGACCGTGCGGTCTCTCCCGGCAGGATCGCCTGATAGGCGCAGATCAGCGTGCGCACCGTGCCGTAGGTGTTGCCTTCCAGCGGATTGAACAGGATCAGGTTGCGGCGCTCCGCCAGCTCGGTGTCGACCAGCCGCCCGGCGGCGTTCAGCGCGGCGCGGCCGTCCTCCCAGCGCCACTGGGCGGGCAGGAAGTTCTTGCGCGGCTCGGCCCACAGCGACGGCGTCGGCTTGGCCCAGCCGGCGTTGATGCTGCGCGCGTCCAGCTCCCCGTAGAGCGTCTCGAGGTCGGGGACGGCGGCGAGCTCTTCGGTGGTTCTCATCGTCATCTCCTCAATATAGTCACTTCGCCGCGCCGCGCACGCGGTCGAGTATCGCGCCGGGATCGTCCGGCAGCGCATCCCCGCGCCACGCCACGTGGCCGTCGGGACGGACCAGCACCAGCGCCGCCCGGTACACCGCCGTCACCTCCGGCTCGTCCAGCCTCGCGGTGGCCAGCGGAACGCCGCGCGAAGCGGCCGCATCCTCCATCGCCGCGGTGTCGGGCACATCCTGCCCCAGCGCCAGCAGCACGAAGCCCCGCCCGAACAGGTCCAGCGTGGACCGCCCGTCGGCAAGCCGGACATGCGGCGCGCGCGAGCCCGGCCGCGCGGTCTGCACATAGGTCGCATGATCCATCGGCGGCGGCGGCGTGCCGTCCGGCACGCAGACGGGCGAATCCTCGTAGACATAGCCCAGATGGATGCCAAGCGTGTTCCATTCGCGCGACATCGCATCGGCGAATTCCGCCCCGAGTCGCGCCCGACGTTCGGCGCCGTCCGGCGTGTCCGCGAGGAAATCCGGCGGCGGCTGGGGCGACAGCATGCGGGCGAGATTGCCGCTGGCCTCACGGACGTTGCGCATCGCCACGGGCCGGCGCTCGACCGTATAGGAGTCCAGCAGCGCGCCGCCGCCCCACCCCGCCATCACGGCGTCCAGCTTCCACGAGAGATCGACCACGTCGCCGACGCCCGTGTTCATGCCGAATCCGCCGGTCGGCGAGGTGACATGCGCGGCGTCGCCGGCGATGAACACCCGGCCGTCCTGGTAGCGCTCCGCCACCAGCTCGCGCCGCACCCAGGGCACCACCGAAAGTATCTCGTAGTCGAAATCGCGCCCGACAGCGCGGCGGATCGCGGCGCGGATCTGCGATTCCGGCGGGGCCTCGCGCCGGGCGCCGCTGCGGATGATGGAAAAGCGCCACTGGTCGCGCCCGTCGATCGCCACCAGCGTCGCCCAGGTGCCCTCGTCCCCGATGAAGATGAAGCGGTAACCGGGCGCGAGCGGATGCAATGACTCCAGCCCCGCGCAGCGGAAGATAACATTGGTCGTGTAGGTCAGGGCGGGATCGCCCTCCATGCCGATGCCGAGTCGTTCGCGGACCAGGCTCCCCGCGCCGTCGCAGCCGACCAGACAGGCGGCGCGCATCGTCGTCTCTCCGCCCGCCGCCTCGTCCGCCACGGTCGCAGCGACCCCGTCGGCGTCCTGCTCGAACGCCACCAGGCGGCGGCGATAGAGGAGATCGACACAGTCATGCGAGGCCGCGAAATCGCGCAGGACCGGATCGAACATGTTCTGCGGGCAGCGCTCGCGCTTCTGCGGGCTCTGCGGCGGCGGGCGGGCGTCGTCCATCGCGGGAACGGGGTGACGGCCGATCTCCCACCCACCGGACAGCGAGCCGGCGATATAGACGTTGTCCTGCGGGTAGTCGCGCGGATACGGGCTGGCCTCCACCGCGCCGACGATGCCCCAGCGGCGGCAGAACTCCATGGTGCGGATGCCGACCAGGTCCTGCCTCGGCTGGAAGATGGCGCCGTCCGACTGCTCGATCACCGTGCAGGCGACGCCGCGCCAGCCGAGATCGCCGGCCAGCGCCAGCCCGACCGGCCCCGCGCCAACGATGAGGACCGGCGTTTCCTGCGGCATCCTTCTAGCGGACGAAGTCCGCGCTGACGCTGTCCTGGGTCGCGAACTCGCGCTGCGGGATGGCTTTCGACTTCTCCCACGCTTCGGCGGGGGTCGTGCTCGCCTCCAGCGCCTTCAGCCGGGGCAAAACCTCCTCGGCGTAGAGCTTCATCGAGCGCAAGGTGTCCTTCTCGCCCAGGAACCCGGCCTGGCCCATCATCAGCATGTTGCCGAACCCGCCGGAATACTCCCAGAACTCCCTGATCTGCTCGTAAACCTGGTCCGGCGTGCCGAAGAAGACGTTGCCCCGCTCCCTCTGGTCGTCCAGCGTCACCTCCAGGGGGATGCCGCTGCCGATGCGCCGGCCCGACAGCACCCGGGCCGCGATGGAGGGCGGGAAATAGCCCGGCGGGCTGGCCCAGTGCGGCGGCACCTTGTTGGCGGTCATGTACCACAGCAGCTTCTGGGCGCCCTCGCGCGCCGTCGCCTCGGTGTCGCCGACATAGATCAGCGCCAGATAGCCGAGCCGGTCGAACGGCGCATGCTCGCCGTGCATCTCCAGATAGGCCTCGCGATAACCGTCGAACAGTTCGCGGATGCGCGAATAGCCGGCGAGGAACACCGCGCCGACATGGCGGTGCTTCGCTACCATGTGCCCGCTGCCGCGGCTGCCCATCGTGACCCAGACGGGCGGGTGCGGCTGCTGGTAGGGGCGCGGCCACACGTTGACCTGGCGGCCGTGGAACCAGCGCCCCTCGAAGTTGAACGGCCCGTCATGGGTGGTCCAGCACTTCATGATCAGGTCATGCGCTTCCCAGACGCGCTCGGTGCCGCGATAGGGAATCATGTTCGCCGGCGCGGCCTCGTAGGGCACGCCGCGGACGAAGCCGCATTCGAGCCGTCCCTTGGAGATGACGTCGATCATCGCCATCTCCTCCGCCACGCGGATCGGCTGGCGGCGGTTGCCGATCGGGTTGCCGAGGATCAGAAGGCGCGCCTTCTTGGTCTCGCGCGCGAGGATCGCCAGCATCAGCGGCGCGGCCGGCACCATGCAGGTCGCCGTCTGATGGTGCTCGTTGTTCATGATGTCGAGCCCCATCTCGTCCGCGTGTCCCCACAGGTCGAGATACCAGTTATAGAGCTCGTGCCCGCGTACCGGATCGAAATGGGAGCTGGGCAGGTCGACGCGGATGGACTCGTAGCTGTCCGCGTTCGGCAGGTCGGGATAGCAGTCCTCTGTAAACCAGAACGTTCTCATGGCGGTCCTCTACGCGGCGAAGTCGAGCACGGCCTTGACGAAGGCCTCCGGCTGTTCGGCCTGGGGGGAATGCCCGGCTTCGGGAATGGCGACGAATTTCGCGCCCGGGATGAGCGCGGCGTATTTGCGGCCGTAATCGGGCGTCACCACCCGGTCGCTCTCGCCCCAGAGCACCAGCGTCGGCGCCGTGATCCGGTGCAGCCGGTGCGGCAGCTTCGGGTTGTGCAGATACGGCTCCCAGCCGTAGAGCGCGAGCGCGATGCGGTTGCCGGCCATCGTCTCCAGCGCCTTTTCGTCCTGGGCGGTCGGGTCCGGCGCCTTCGCGAGGTCGTGCCACATCAGCCGGGCCAGCGCGGGGCCGGGCATGCCGAAGATGTCGGCAATGTCGCGGTCGGTCGGCCCGCCATGCTTGACGCCGACGGCGTCGACCAGCACCAGCTTCGAGAACGGCGCCCCCGGCAGCACGGCGAGCTCCGCCGCCAGCCAGCCGCCGAGCGAGACGCCGACCGCCAACGCATCCCGCAGTCCCAGCGCGTCCAGCAGGTCCAGATAGGTGAACACCAGGTCCGGCATGCCGTCGTAATGCTTCGGAATGGGCGTGCCGGCGAATCCGGGATGGACCGGCGCGACGATTTCGAACCGTTCCGCCAGCGCGTCGGCGAAGGGCAGAGCCTCCATCGGCCCGCCTCCGCCGTGGAGCAGCAGCAGCGGCGGCCCCTCCCCCTTGCGCGTTATCTTCAGCTCGACGCCGTGGAGATCGACGGTTTCCGTCCTGTCCTTGTTTGCCATTGTCCCTGTCTGCCGGTCCGGTCTGTTGCGGTATCCGGCAGACTATACCCGCACAGTCTGTGCGTAAAACCGCCGGAGGGGTTTTTTCAAGAGCACGCCCCGCCCGGCGCGTCGCGCCCCCTCGACGACCCGGCGCGAATTTGTTAGACCGTGCCTGCCGACGGTCCCCGCAGGGGGCTAACAGGGAATTCCGGTGCGTCGGCGGACCATGCTCGTCCGCCTGCAAGTCCGGAGCTGTTCCCGCAACTGTAAGCGGTAAAAAGGGGCTCATGCAGCCACTGGTTCCACGAGCGCGTCGTGGTCCGGGAAGGCGAGCCAACCACCTTCCGCAAGCCAGGAGACCTGCCGTCGGATTGTTGATCCCAGAGAGCCGACCGGGATGTGTCGGCGGAGGTATATGATGACGACCCTACCACCCACCGGGCATCCGTCCCGGCCCCTCTCCCGACACATGACGGCACAACGGGAGCAGCGACCGGACCGCTGACATGGCCCGACCGCGCCGGTGGCGGCGGTCGGACAGCCAGTCATGTCCCGAGACGTCCCCGCAGGGGCCGCTGCGCCTGCGCCTCTCGCCTCGTGACGATCCCGGCCGGCTCCTGGAGATCACGTTCCTCGACGGAGCCGGGACGGACGACCCGGAAACGGTCGTCCTCGCATGGCTCGCCATCCTTCCGAACGGCCTCGACCCACCGGACGCCGCGCGCCGGCTCCATCGCCGGCTGACGACGCTCGCACCCGAGCGACTCACGCCGCAACAGATGCGGCTGCTCTCGCTCCTCGACCTGATCGCGGCGCATCGCCGGGCATGATCCGGCGCATCGCCATCTGAACTGAACTGAAAAGGAGGACTGAACGAATGACCCAATCAGCCAATCTCGGATATCCGAGGATCGGCCGACGCCGCGAACTGAAGAAGGTGACCGAGGCCTACTGGAAGGGCGACGTCGACGCCATTTCGCTGCTCGACGCCGCCGCCGGGCTCCGCGCCCGCCACTGGCGGACGCAGAAGGATGCCGGGATCGGCATCGTCCCGTCCAACGACTTCTCGTTCTACGACCAGGTCCTGGATATGACCGCCATTCTCGGCGCCGTGCCGACGCGGTTCGGGCACGAGGGCGGCAGGGTCGCGCTCGATACCTATTTCGGGATGGCGCGCGGCACGCCGGACGCGTCGGCGATGGAAATGACCAAGTGGTTCGACACGAACTACCACTACATCGTGCCGGAGATCGGGCCGGACCAGCGCTTTTCGCTGTCGTCGCTGAAGCCGGTGGAGGAATTCCGCGAAGCGCAGGCGCTCGGCATCCATACGCGTCCGGTTCTCATCGGTCCGGTAACCTACCTGCTGCTTGCCAAGCCGACGGAGGCCGGGTTCGAGCCGCTCGCGCTGCTCGACCGGGTCCTCCCGCTCTACGCGGAGCTCCTCGCGCGGCTCTCCGTGGCCGGGGCCGACTGGGTGCAGATGGACGAGCCGGCGCTCGCGCTCGACCTCACCGACGACCGGTGCGCCGCCTTCGACGCCGCATACCGGTCGCTGTCGACGGCCACGCCCAGGATCATGCTGACCACCTATTTCGGCGCGCTCGGCGACAACCTGGAGACCGCTGCGGGGCTGCCGGTGGACGGGCTGCATGTGGACCTTGTCCGCGCGCCGGGTCAGCTCGAGGCGGCGCTCCACGCCCTTCCGGCCGACCGGGTCCTTTCGCTGGGCGTCGTCGACGGGCGGAACGTGTGGCGATGCAATCTTTCCGGAGCGTTCGAACGCATCGAACAGGCGATCGCCGCGCGCGGTCCCGAAAGGCTCCAGATCGCGCCATCCTGCTCGCTCCTTCACGTCCCGCAGGACCTCGGAAGCGAGACCGGACTCGACGACGAGCTTAGATCCTGGCTCGCCTTCGCCGATCAGAAGCTGGCGGAGGTGGCCGCGCTCGCGACGGCCGCGACCGCGGGCAAGGACACGGTCGCCGATGCATTCGAGGCGAGCGACGCGGCGGTCGGCTCACGCGCGCAGTCCCCCCGCATCCATAACCCGGCGGTCAAGGCGCGTACCGCCCGCGTTTCGGACGAGGCCATGAACAGGGCGAGCCCATTCCGGCTCCGCCGCGCGCGGCAGCAGGCAGCGACCCCCCTTCCCGCCTTTCCGACCACGACGATCGGCTCGTTTCCCCAGACGGCGGAGGTCCGCAAGGCGAGGGCGGCGCACCGGCGGGGCAGGCTGGACGCGGCGGCGTACGAGGCTTTTCTCAGAACAGAGACGGAAAAGGCGGTCAGGCTTCAGGAGAAGCTCGAAATAGACGTGCTCGTCCATGGCGAGTTCGAACGTAACGATATGGTGGAGTATTTCGGCGAACAGCTCGATGGCTTCGCCTTCACCGAACACGGCTGGGTGCAGTCGTTCGGGTCGCGCTACGTGAAGCCGCCGATCATCTTCGGCGACGTATCGAGGCCGAAGCCGATGACGACCGCCTGGTCCGCCTACGCCCAGTCCCTCACCGAACGACCAATGAAAGGTATGCTGACCGGGCCGGTGACAATCCTGCAATGGTCGTTCGTCCGCGACGATCAGGCGCGGTCGGAAACCTGCAGGCAGATCGCGCTCGCCATACGCGACGAGGTCGTCGACCTGGAGCGCTGCGGCATCCGCTTCATCCAGATCGACGAGCCCGCCCTCCGCGAGGGCCTGCCGTTGCGACGCGACGAACGGGACGACTACCTCGGCTGGGCCGTCGGATGCTTCCGCCTCGCCGCCGCCGGGGCCGCCGACGAGACGCAGATTCACACGCATATGTGCTACTGCGAGTTCAACGACATCATGCCGTCCATAGCCGCGCTCGATGCCGACGTGATCTCGATCGAGACTTCCCGATCGCACATGGAACTGCTCGACGCCTTTATCGGCTTCAGCTATCCGAACGACATCGGACCGGGGGTTTACGACATTCATTCGCCCCGATGTCCAGACGCAGACGAGATGGCGGCACTGATCGACAAGGCGACCGAACGGCTCCAGCCCGACCAGATCTGGGTGAACCCGGATTGCGGCCTCAAGACCCGAAGTTGGGCGGAGGTCGTTCCGGCCCTTGAGAACATGGTGGAGGCGGCCAGGCGGCAACGGGCCCGCCGCTCCTGACCACGCCCGGCAGGTGCGCAAAGACGGTGGCGGAAACGGAGCCGGAGCGCGGCTTCAGCCCTCCTCCGCCACCGTCTCGTACTCGGCCGGCATGGTAAGTTCCAGCAGCTCGTAATCGTCGGAGTAGTACATCACGTTGTGCTTGATGCAGGGCGGCTGGATCCAGCAGTCTCCAGCCTCGAACTCCACCTCGCCATGGCCCTCGAACCAGACCCGCGAGCGGCCCTTGAGCACGAATACCATCTGGAACTCCAGGTCGTGATAGTGCGGACCGCTGCCCCCCTCCGGGCACGGCCGGGTGGTGCGGATGATCTGGGCATGGACCGCCCCCTTGGTCGCTTCGGCGATGCCGAGATCGCGATAGGCGCGGTATACCCGCAACCCGCCGTCCACGAACGGGTTTTCGCTGATCCTGTTGACCATGAATGTAGACGGAATTTTCGTGGTCGTGGTATCCATGTCCCTGCTCCTCCCTGAGTATTGGACGCCCTTTCGGACTATGGCGCAGCACGGACGGCGCGAAAACGACTTTCGCCCGGCCGGGCCGCTTGAATTCGACATGCCGGCGCGCCAAATCGGTATGAGTCCGGCCGCCCCATGGTTGCCGTTTCGACGTTCAAACCGGATTATTGTGATCGAGAAAGACTTCCTGGCCGAGCGCCGAGACTTGCTCCTTTGGCCGCTCGCCGCCGCATTGCTCTCCGCGGCGGCGCCTTTGCGCGCCGCGGAGCCGGTGGAAGGCACCCCTTTTTCCCGGCGCACGGTGCCGGACCTCGCCCGGACGCTGGCGGCGAGGGCATTCCGCCCGCCTGCAGCGGTGCCGGACGAACTGAAGAAGCTGACCCGCGAACAGTACCGCAGCATTCAGTACCGCAAGGACCTCGCCGTCTGGGGCCGCGCGCCGACCCGCTTTTCCATCGAGATGCTGGCGCCGGGATTTCTTTACCGCGACCTGGTCGAAGTCGACGTGGTGGAGAACGGCCGCGCACGGCCGCTGAGCGGCGACCAGTCCTCGTTCAAGGCGCCGTCGGAGGCGATTGCAAAGCTGCTGGCCCAGGCGGGTAGGTTCGCGGGGTTCCGCCTGAACTATCCGCTGAAACGGAAGGACACCGCCGACGAGTTCCTGACATTCCAGGGCGCCAGCTATTTCCGCGGTCACTCCCGCGGGCAGCGATACGGCCTTTCGGCGCGCGGGCTGGCCGTCGATGTCGCGGAGCCGGGCGGCGAGGAAAAGCCGCTGTTCCGGCATTTCTGGATAGAGCGGCCGCCCGCGGGAGCGGACAACATCGTCGTCCATGCGCTGCTGGACAGCCGGCGTGTGGCCGGCGCCTTCCGTTTCGGCATCTATCCCGGAAAACCGCTGACCATGGACGTCGAGACCGAGCTGTATCCGCGCACGGCGCTGCGTCATGTCGGGCTGGCGCCGCTGACATCCATGTTCCTGTTCGGACCGATGGACCGGGACGGCATCCAGGATTACCGCCCCGCGGTTCATAACTCGCACGGGCTGGCCATGATCAACGGCCAGGGCGAACGGATCTGGCGGCCGGTCAGCAATCCGACGACGCTGCAGATCAGCCAGTTCATGGACAAAAGCCCCAAGGGCTTCGGCCTCGTGCAGCGCGACCGCAATTTCAGCCGCTATCAGGACCTGGAGGCCCGCTTCGACCGGCGCCCGTCCGCCTGGATCGAGCCGCGCGGAGACTGGGGGCCCGGCCATATCCAGCTGGTCGAGATTCCGTCCCGGTCGCAGGGAAACGACAACATCGTCGCCTACTGGCGGCCGCGCGACGGGTTGAAGACCGGACAGCCCTTCACCTATGCCTACAGGCTCACATGGCCGGACGACGCGCCGGCGGCGGGGCCGCTCGCGCGCGTCGTCTACTCCGCCTATTCACGCGCAGCGGAGACGGAGAACAGGCGGGTCGTCATCGACTACGCCGGCGACGCGATGCGGCCCGGAACGAAGCCGGAGATCGAGGCATCGGTCAGTCCCGGCCAGCTCGTCCGCAAGACGGTCCGCGACAACCCCCAGACCGGCGGCGTGCGGATATTCATCACATTTAACACCGGCGATGCGAAATCGGCGGAGTTGCGCGTGCAACCAAAAATGAACGGAGAGGCGCTTGGCGAAACCTGGCTCTATCGTTGGACGGCTGAATAACGCCGAGGCGAACACGCCCATCCCGCTGGGCACGCGGGCGCTGCCACCGGAGGCTCCGCGCGACATGCCGCGCGCGCGGCTGCACGACCGGGCAAAGGCACTGCGCGCCGCGCCATCCGCGTGGTTCGCGACCCGGGTTCTCCTCGCGCGGCTCTATGTCGGCGCCGGCACCGGCGCGCTCACGGCCTACGGCGTGTCCGAGATGTACGGCGTGCTGGGCACAGTCGGGCTTACCCCGCTGCAATGGGCCTTCCTCGTCGTGTTCGCCGTCAATTTCACCTGGGTGTCGTTTGCGCTGGTGCAGGCAAGCCTCGGCTTCCTTCGGCATCTCTCGCAGTCCTGGCGGCGGCGCAGCCGCATACCCATGGCGCCGTCCATCCGCACCGCGATCCTGGTGCCCGTCTACAACGAGGATCCGGCGCCGGTGGCCAACGCGATCCGGGCCATGACCGGGCCGCTGGCCGACGTGGCCCCGGACCGCTTCGCCGTCTTCATCCTGAGCGACACGAACCGCGCCGGCGCCTGGGTGACGGAAGAGGAATGCTTCCGTCACCTGTGCCTTTCCGCACCGGAAGGGTGTCCGATCTACTACCGCCGCCGCAAGGACAACGTGGAGCGCAAGGCGGGCAACATCGCGGAATGGGTCGGCCGCTGGGGCGGGGCGTTCGAAGCCATGCTGATCCTCGATGCCGACAGCGTGATCGCCCCCGAAACGATCCTGAGCCTGGCGGGGCGGCTGGAAGCCGATCCGGGGCTGGGGCTGCTCCAGACCCTGCCGTCAATCTTCGGGGCGCGGACGCTCTATGCGAGGCTGCAGCAGTTCGCCAACCGGTGCTACGGCCCGATCTTCGCCAACGGGCTCGCCGCGTGGCACGGGCTGAGCGGCAATTACTGGGGCCACAACGCGATAATCCGCACCCGCGCCTTCGCCGAGTCCTGCCGGCTGCCGGAGCTGCCCGGCGCACCGCCGCTGGGCGGCCACATACTCAGCCACGATTTCGTGGAGGCCGCGTTGCTGCGCCGGGCCGGCTGGGGCGTGCGCTTCGACACCGACCTCGAGGGCAGCTACGAGCAGGCGCCGCCGTCGCTGGTCGACACCATGATCCGCGACCGCCGCTGGTGCCAGGGCAACATGCAGCACGCGCGCATTCTGTTCGCCCGCGGGCTGCGATGGACGAGCCGGCTGCATCTGCTGTCCGGCGTCATGTCCTACCTGACGGCGCTGCTCTGGCTGATGCTGATCCTGCTCGGCCTGGCGCTGGCGACGCAGGCGGCGCTCATCCGGCCGGAATACTTCACCGAGCCTTCCCTGTTTCCCACCTGGCCGGTCTTCGATTCCGAACGCGCGATCAGCCTGTTCGCGGTCTCCATGGCGGTGGTGCTGGCGCCGAAGCTGCTCGGCTGCCTGGCGGCGGTGCTCGACCTCCGCCGCTTCGCCGCCTTCGGCGGCCCGATCGTGCTGACCTGGAGCGTGTTCATCGAGATGATCCTGTCCGCGCTCTACGCGCCGGTTCTGATGATCACCCAGGCGCGCGACATCTGCGCCACGCTGATCGGGCGCGACAGCGGCTGGACGCCGCAGCGGCGCGGCGGCGGCGGCATGAAGCTGGCCGAGCACATCCGGCGCAACCGCGCCGCCACCGTCGCCGGCGCCGCGATGGCGGGTATCGCCTGGACGCTCAATACCGACCTTTTCCTCTGGCTGCTGCCCGTGACGGCGGGGCTGATTCTGTCCGTGCCGCTGTCCTGGATCAGCGAGAGACGCGGGCCGGCGCGGGCGCTCGGGGTCTTTGGCATCCTGTCGACGCCGGAGGAGCGGCATCCGCCCCCGGTGTTGAGGGGGCTCGCCTCCGGTGACGGTCCCGCCACCGCCCATCAGGCCCATCCACTGCGCCGGCTGCGCGACGACCCCGCGCTGTGTCGCTGGCACGCGGCACAGCTGGCAAGCCCCGTGGAAGAAGGACGCAACGGGTTCGACCCCGAGATGATCACCGGGCTGGCGAAGGTGGACCGGGCCCCGGATTTCGAAACGCTGATCGAGTGGCTGTCGCCGGCGGAGACGCTGGCCCTGCTCCGTTACCGGCCGTTCATCGAAGGCCTCTCCCGGACGGAGCGCGCGACCGTCGCTTGACCGGCCGTCATGCCCTGAGCCGCGGGAACAGGGCCTCGGCGTTGCCGCGCTCGGCCATGCGGCGGGCCTCGCCTGCCAGCCCGGCATAGGCATCGAACCCGGCCGTTTCCGCCGCCACGACCTCTTCCGAGACATACGGGTAATCGGTGCCGAACAGGATGCGGGCGGGGTCGGCGATCCCCTGCAGCGCCGCCAGCGGCACCGCGTCGCCCGACAGCGCGATGTCGAACCAGAACCGCTTCATATAGGCCAGCGCGCCCTGCGGGTAACGGTCGGTGAAGCGGGTCTTCCGGTCGAAGATGGAAATCCGGTGCGCCAGCATCGGCAGCGTGCCGCCGGCATGGGACAGAATGAAGCGGATGTCGGGCAGGCGCTCCATCACGCCGCTGAATATCAGGTTGGCGGCGACCCGCGTGGTCTCGAACGGGTAGTCGACGATCATGCGCGGCACGTCCCACCCCACGGCCTCTGTCCCCGGCGGGTAGCAGGGGTGGATGAACACCGCCGCGCGCCGCGCGTTCAGCGCCGCGTAGACCGGTTCGAAATCGGAATGGCCGATATAGCGCTCGTCCACGCTGGTCAGCAGGGTAATCCCGTCCAGCTTCAGGTCGTCAAAAACCCGGTCGATCTCCGCAAGCGAGGCATCGACGTCGGGCAGCGGCAGGAAGGCGAAACCGCCGAACCGCGACGGGTTCGAATCGCGCAGCGCCGCCAGGTAGTCGTTGAATTGCCGCGCCAGTCCGATCGTCTGCGCCCGGTCGCCGAACCAGATGCCGGGCGAGGTGAAGGACAGGATCGCGGTGTCGATGCGGTGCGCGTCCATCAGCGCCAGCGTCTTCTCGGGCGACCAGTCGGGAAACCCCTGATAGGCCGTGCCGGTGATCCCCGCTGCCCGCTGCACCGCCTTGTACATCTCCGGCAGCACGTGGTGATGCACGTCGATCCGGCCCGTTCCCTGCGTCATGCCCGTCCCTTCCCGTCCCGGTTCTGCGGGGCGCGAGCTTAGAACATGGCTGTCCCGAATAGAACCGCCTGCCCGGTCGAACCGGGCCCGGGTTGCGCGCGGCTGCAAAAAGACAGAGGCTGGCGGCACAGGGAGAAACCCACAGAGCGGGGCAGGCATCTATGAAAATCGGCCTTTTCGACCATCTGGAACAGTCGTTCGACCGGCCGCTCTCCACCCAGTTCGACGAGAGGCTGGAGTTCGCCGCGACCTGCGACGAGGCGGGGCTCTACTGCCTGCATGTCGCGGAGCATCACTCCTCGCCGCTGAATTCGGTCCCCGCCCCCGGCGTCTGGCTGGCGGCGGTGGCGCGGGCAACAAAGCGCATGCGGATGGGCCCGCTGGTCTATCTGCTGCCGCTCTATTCTCCGCTCCGGCTGGCGGAGGAGATATGCATTCTCGACCATCTGTCGAAGGGGCGGCTGGAGGTGGGCGTGGGCCGCGGCGTCTCGCCCTACGAGGTCGGCTTCCACAACATCGACCACGACAAGTCGCGCGAGATATTCATGGACGCCTATGCCTGCCTGACGACGGCGCTGACCCATGACGAATTCTCGTACCAGGGGCCGAACTACACCTACAGGAACGTGCCGATGCCGCTGCGCCCGCTGCAGCAGCCGCACCCGCCGGTCTGGTACGGCTCCTCCAACACGGTCGGCGCGGCCTGGGCCGGGGAGCAGGGAATGCACTTCTCCTCCAACGGCCCGGTGGAGCGCGCGAAGGAGAATATCGCGGCCTATCGCGCGGCGCTGGAGGCGCGCGGCGGCGCCGCCCAGCCGAAGGCGGAGTTTCCCGGCGGGGCGGCCATCGGGCTGCTGCGCCACGTGGTGGTGGCCGAAACCGACGAGGAGGCGGAGCGCATCGCCCGCCCGGCGCTCGACCATCACTCCAACAGCCTCAACTGGCTGCGCAACCGGCACGGCGACACCGAATACACCAAGCGGCTCAACGTCCACCGCCACGTGGGCTACGACGACTGGAAAAAGCAGGGCATGATCGTCGCCGGCAGCCCGGCGACGGTGACCGCCGAGATCGTCCGCCAGGCGAAGGAGACGGGCATCAACTACCTGATTTCCTACCTGTTCTTCGGCACCATGACGCTGGACGACGCCAGGCGTTCGCTGGCGCTGTTCCGCGACGAGGTGATGCCGAATCTGGCGGACGTCTGAGACCCGCGTCCGGAGGATGCAACGGGACCCAACCGGAGGGCGCGGCCATGGCGGATTACGGCGCGATCGTTGTCGGCGGCGGCCATAACGGGCTGATCTGCGCCGCCTATCTGGCCAAAGCCGGCGTAAGGACGCTTGTGCTGGAGCGCCGCGCCATCGTCGGCGGCGCCTGCGTCACCGAGGAGATCCCCGGGGCGCCGGGCTACCGCGTCTCGACCGGCGCGGCGCAGCTCGGCAACTTGCCGCCCGACATGGCGGCGGAGCTGAAACTCACCGATTTCGGCTATGCGCTGGTTGTCCCAGACCCGCTGACCGTGTTCCCCTTCCCCGACGGCCGCTACCTCGCGCTGTGGCAGGACCCGGCGCGCACGAAGGCGGAGTTCGCAAAATTCTCCCCCGGCGACGCCGAGGCGCTGCCCGGCTGGTTCGCTGACTGCAACGCCTTCTGCGACGTGATCGAGCCGATCCTCGACGCCGACGCCGTGCCGTCGCTGGACGAGGTCGAGTCCACGTTCGCCGCCGCCGGGCGCGCCGGGCTGTTCCGGACCTTCATGCTCGGCAGCATGAGCGCGGCGCTCGACGGCCGGTTCGAGAGCGACGAGGCGCGCGCCGTGCTCGGCTACACCGGCGCGTTCGGCACCAATGCCGGCCCCGAAACGCCGGGCACGGCCTATGTCATGGCGCACCACATGTTCGGCGCCACCGCCGGCATGCGCGGGCGCGCGGTCTACGTGAAGGGCGGGATGGGCGCGCTGGCCGAGGCGCTGTCCCGCGCGGCGGCGCATTTCGGCGCCGAGCTGCGCACCGGCGCCGAGGTCGCCCGCATCCGCGTACGCGACGGGACGGCCCATGCGGTGGAACTTGCCGGCGGCGAGATAATCGTGGCGGACGCCATAATCTCGAACGCCGATCCGCAGCGCACCTTCCTGCGGATGATCGACGGCAGCGCCCTGTCGACCGGCTTCAGGAACTCGCTGTCGCGCATCGAGATGCAGGGCGTGGCGATGAAGGTGAACTGCGCGCTGGACGCCCTGCCCCGCTTCACCGCCGCGCCGGAGGGCGAAACCTGGGCGCGGGTGAGCCTGTGCCCGTCGCCCGGCTACGTGGAGGCGGCCTGGGCCGATGCGCGGGCGGGCCGTCCCTCGCGGCATCCGATGATGACCGTGCACATGCAGTCCGCCGTGGACGGCAGCCTGGCGCCGGAGGGGCGGCACAGCCTGACCTGCTATGCCCAGTATTTTCCCTATTTTCTCGACCCGTCCCTCGGCGGCTGGGACGCGCAGCGCCAGGCGGCCGGCGACGTTATCCTCGACACCGTGGCGGCATATGCGCCGGACCTGCGGGACTGCATCGTCGCCACCGAGGCGATGACGCCGCTGGACATCGAGCGCCGCTTCGCCATGACCGGAGGCCACCAGTTCCACGGCGACCTGATGCCGGGCCAGATTCTCGACGCCCGTCCCGTCCCCGGCTGTTCCGGTGCGCGCACGCCGCTCGACCGGCTCTATCTCTGCGGCGCGGGCGCGCATCCCGGCGGCTGCGTCTGGGGCGTGCCCGGAAGGCGCGCGGCCCGCGCGGTGATCGCGGACCGGGGTTGAGCCGGATCGCGTCTTCAGGGCGCCGGCGTGTTCCCGGCGTGGCGATCGGGATCGAGCGCGTCGGCGAGCTTCTCCTTGTCGCGCCGCGGCAGGATTTTCATGACCAGGATGAATCCGGAAAGCGACAGGCAGGTCGCGTTGGTCACGATCAGCGGCCACTGGCCCAACAGCGTGCCGTAGGCCATCCACAGCGCGAACCCGCTAACGGTCACGATATACATCCAGACCGAGATATCCTCCGTCCGGCGGGTCTTGATGATCTTCCACGCCTGGGGTGTGAAGCTGACTGTGGAGCAGAGGGTGGCCAGCCACCCGACCAGCACGGGAATGTCCATGACCCAATAGATGCGCCGCCGCCGTTTGCGGCGCAAGATACTGGCCGGCCGCTCTTCTCCACCCCGTCCGACGAAACATTCGAACGGTTCCAATCTTCGCTGGAATGGGGCATAAACCGGGGGAGAGCGTCCGCGCGCAGGGTAGATAATTTCGGGAGAATCCGATGGCAGAGGTTACCACCTACCTGTCCCCCAACGGCCAGCAGCACACCCGCGGTACAGGCCCCGCGACGCGGATCGCGATCGCCACGCTGCACGGCGTCGCCACCCTGACGCGCGAAGCCGCGGGCGCGCCCTGGCGCCTGGCCGGGCGCAGCCTCGCCGACCGCCATGTCGGGCAGCTCGTCTGCGAGCCGCGCTCCGGCAAGCTGTTCGCGGGTTGCCACGCCGATGGCGGGGTGTGGGTCAGCGACGACGGCGCCGGCGCGGACTGGCGGCCCCTGACGAAGGGGCTGGACCGGCCGCACTGCTATGCCATGGCGGCGCGGGACAACGGCGGGAAGGCGACGCTGTTCCTCGGCACCTCGCCCGCGGGGCTGTACCGCAGCGACGATCTGGGCGAAAGCTGGACGGAGCTGGCCAACATCCACGACGTACCCGACCGCGACAAGTGGACCTTCCCGCCGCCGCCGCATATCCCGCATGTCAAGCAGATCGCCTTCCAACCGGCGGAGCCGGACACGCTGTTCGTGCTGGTCGAGCAGGGTGCGTTCCTGAAATCCACCGACGACGGCGCGACCTGGAACGATCTGACCGGCTATTCCGACCCGGGGGACGAGGCCTATCGCGACCTGCACCGGCTGCTGATCGTGCCGAGCGATCCCGACACGTTCTTCCTCGCCACCGGGATGGGGCTCTACCGCAGCGACGACGCGGGGGCGACATACGAGCACCTGACGGTGCGCGGCATCGACCGGATGGGCTATCCGGACTTCCTGTTCCTCGATTCCGACGACGACGGCATGATCTACATGGGCGGGTCGCACCTGAACCCGAGCGACTGGTACAAGACCGGCGCCGCCAAGTCCTGCGTCATGCGCAGCACCGACCGGGGCCGCACCTGGCTGGAGCTCGACAACGGCATGCCCGACCCGACGGTCGGCGCGTTCGAGGCGATGACGCGGCATGTCTGGGACGGCGGCATGATGCTGCTGGCCGGCACCGCCACCGGCGAGATCTACGCCACCGAGGATCGCGGCGCGTCGTGGCAGCGCATCTCCGCCGAGGTCGCCCCCGTCTCCAAGGACGACCACCACTTCCCCTTCATGTCCGAGGCGGAACGCAAGGAAGCGATGGCGCATCGGGGGCTTTAGCCGGCCCGCGACCCGCTGTCCAGCGGGGACGTTACGGAGATCGTCTTAATGTTCTGGATGAAGAAAGGGCCCGCACCCTGCGGGCCCTTCGTGTTTCTGCGCGCGCCACGGATCAGCCCCCCTGGGCTGCCTTGCGCGCGCGTTCCTCGTAGAAGTTGAGCAGCTTGATCACGTCCGCCGCATCCACGCGGCCGATGGGGCCGGCGCTGTAGCTGGAGGCGATCACCTTGCCGTCCGCGCCGACCACGAATTCCGACGGCTGTATGATGCCGCCGCGCTGCTCGCCCCAGAACGCGCCGGCGGCGTCACCCTGCTCGCGGGTCGCGCCGAAGGCCACGGGAAACGAGACCTCGTCCTGGACTTCCTTCGCCTTGTCTTCCGGATCGACGCTGATCGCGAACACCTTCGCGGCCAGCGCCTCGAACCCGGCCCTTTCCTTCTCGAAGCCGACCAACTGCCGGCGGCAGTAAGGTCACCAGTGGCCGCGGTAGAACAGGATGACGTTGTACTTGGCGCCCGCCTCCGGCACCACGAAGGTGCCGCCGCCGACCTTGTTGAAGGTCAGGCTGGGGAACGCGTCGCCCAAGTTCAGCTTGTCTGTCATGCCGCTCGCTTTCGGTTGCAACCGCCGCCATTCTCAGCGCCGGACCGCGCCGGCGCAAGGACCGAATTCCGCAAATTCCCGTTGTCGGCGGCAGGCCCTGCCCCTACTCTCCCGCCGTGCCACAGGAAACCCGGACCAGCCCGGCGCAGGCCGCCATCCCGTCGGTCGACCGCATTCTCCGCGATCCGGCGTGCGACGTCCTTGTCGTCCGCTTCGGCCGCCGGCCCGTGACCGAGGCCGTGCGCGGCGACGTGGCGGCGCTGCGCGGGCGGCTGGCGGAGGGCGGTCGCGAAGCCGCGGAGGTCGGCGCCATCGTCGCGCGGGTTGCCGCGGCGCTGGAGCGCGCGGCGCAGCCCAGCCTGCGCCCGGTGTGGAACCTGACCGGCACGGTCCTGCATACCAATCTGGGCCGCGCGCCGCTGCCGCCGGAGGCCATCGAGGCGGTGGTGGCCGTCGCCGGCGGGGCCAGCAACCTGGAATACGACCTCGCCACCGGAAAGCGCGGCGACCGCGACGTGCATCTCGACGACCTCGTCTGCCGGCTGACCGGGGCGGAGGCGGCGACGGTGGTGAACAACAACGCCGCCGCCGTGCTGCTGACGCTGAACACACTGGCGCAGCGCAAGGAGGTGCTGGTTTCGCGCGGCGAGCTGATCGAGATCGGCGGCGCCTTCCGCATCCCCGACATCATGGCCCGCGCGGGTGCGAAACTGCACGAAGTCGGCACCACAAACCGTACTCATGAAAAGGATTTTTTAGATTCCATCACCCCCCGCACTGCCCTGGTGATGAAGGTGCATGCCAGCAACTACGAGATAAGCGGCTTCACCAAATCCGTGCCCGAGCGCGAGCTGGCCGCGATCGCGCATGGCGCCGGCCTGCCCTTCGCCGTCGATCTCGGCAGCGGCACGCTGGTCGACCTCGCGCAGTACGGGCTGCCGCACGAACCGACGGCCGCGGAGACCATTGCCAGCGGCGCCGACATCGTCACCTTCAGCGGCGACAAGCTGCTGGGCGGACCGCAGGCCGGGCTGATCGCCGGGCGCGCGGACCTGATCGCCCGCATCAGGAAGAACCCTATGAAGCGCGCCATGCGCTGCGACAAGATGACCATCGCCGCGCTGGCTGCCGTGCTGCGGCTCTACGACGATCCCGACCGGCTGGCCGAACGCGTGCCGACGCTCCGGCTGCTCGCGCGACCGCGCGCCGAGATCGAGGCCGCTGCGCAGCGCCTGCTGCCCGCCATGCGGGCGGCCGCCGGCGAGGGTTTCGCGGTCGGGGTCGCGCCCTGCCGCAGCCAGATCGGCAGCGGCTCTCTGCCGGCGGAGCGGCTCGACAGCGCGGCGCTGGTGCTGCGCCCGGCGGCGGCGCGCGGCGCGGGCACGGCGCTGGTGCGGCTCGCGGCGGCCTTCCGGGCACTGCCCGTGCCGGTCATCGGCCGGGTGCAGGACGATGCGTTCCGGCTCGACCTGCGCTGCCTGGAGCCCGAAGGCGAGGCGGCGTTCGCCGCGCAGCTCCCGGCGCTCGCCCTGCGGCCATGATTGTCGCCACAGCGGGTCATATCGACCACGGCAAGACGGTGCTGGTGAAGGCGCTGACCGGGGTGGATACCGACCGGCTGCCGGAGGAGAAGAGCCGCGGCATCTCCATCGATCTCGGCTACGCCTACCAGCCGCTGGAGTCCGGCGAGGTGCTGGGCTTCATCGACGTGCCCGGCCACGAACGCTTCGTGCGCAACATGCTCGCCGGCGTCACCGGCATCGACTACGCCATCCTCGTCGTCGCCGCCGATGACGGACCGATGCCGCAGACCGAGGAGCACCTGGCCATCCTCGACCTGCTCGGCGTGGCGCAAGGCTGCGTCGTCATCACCAAGACCGACCGGGTGGACGCCGCGCGCGCCGCCGAGGTCGCCGGGCTGGTGGAGATACTGACCGACGGCACGGTGCTGGCGGGCGCGCCGGTCTTTCCGGTCTCGGCGCTGGCGGGCGATGGGATGGCGGCGCTGCGCGATCACCTCGCCGCAGTCGCGGCGGAAACGGGCCGCCGGGCCACCGCCGGGCCGTTCCGGCTCGCCATCGACCGCCGCTTCATCGTGCCGGGCGCCGGGCTGGTGGTGACCGGAACCGTGTTCTCCGGCACGGTGGCGCGGGACGATCAGCTCGTGCTCTCGCCCGCCGGAACACGGGTGCGGGTGCGCGGGCTGCACGCCCAGAACCGCGAGGCGGCGACGGGCGCGGTCGGCCAGCGCTGCGCGCTCAACATCGCCGCCGCCGGGCTGGCGCTGGACGGCGTGCGGCGCGGCGACTGGGTCCTGGCCGAATCCGCCGACGCCCCGACCGCGCGCTTCGACGCCCGCATCCGGGTGCTGAAGAGCGAGGCGCGCGCCCTGCGCCACTGGACGCCGGTGCACCTGCATATCGGCGCGGCGGATATACCGGCACGCGTCGCCGTGCTCGGCGCGCGCGAGATTCGTCCGGGAGAAAGCGCGGCGGTGCAGCTCGTGCTGAATGCGCCGACATCGGCGCTGCGCGACGACCGGCTGATCCTGCGCGACCAGTCGGCGCGGCGGACCGTCGCCGGCGGGCGAGTGATCGACCCGTTCGCCCCGGCGCGGGGCCGCGGCCGGCCGGAGCGGCTCGAGGAGCTCTCGATCCTGGAAGAGGACGATCCCGCGACCGCGCTGCGCGCGCTGCTGGCGGGGCGGGCACAGGGGGTGGAACTCGACCGGTTCGCCCTGGCCCGCAACCTGCCCGACGCGGCGGCCGAGGCGCTTTGGCAGTCCGTGCCGATGGTCCGCATCCGGACCGGCAGGGCGGAGATCGGGATGGACCCCGCACTGTGGCAGGGCTGGTCGGAGCAGACGATGGCGGCGCTCGCCGCATGGCACGACACCCGACCGGACGAGCCCGGCCCGCCGGAAAGCGCGGTCCGCGACCGGCTCGCTCCGCGCCCCGCCGCGCCCGTCTTCTCCGCCGTGGTCGCGAAACTCGCCGGCAGCGGCAGGCTGGTCGCCGCCAACCGGCTTCTGAGCGCGCCGGACCACCGGCCGGGGATGAACGCCGCCGACCGCAAGCTGTGGGCGATGCTGGCGCCGCTGCTGACGGAGGCCCCGCTGCGCCCGCCCTCGGTCCACGACCTCGCCGCCGCGACCGGGCTGGCGGAACGGGCGGTGACCGGCTTCCTGCGCCGTGCCGGGGCGATGGGGCTGGTGGCGCAGCTCGCCCCCAACCGCTTCATCCTCGCCGGCACGCTGCGGCAGCTCGCCGAGGCCGCCGCAGCGCTGTCGGCCGAAAAGCCCGACGGCGCGTTCACCGCCGCCGAGTTCCGCACCGCCGGCGGCATCGGCCGCAACCTGGCCATCGAGGTGCTGGAGCATTTCGACTCCCGCGGGCTGACCCGCCGGCGTGGCGACCTGCGCGAGGCCGCGCGCAGCCCCGACGCCGTGTTCGGTGCGCGCCCCGACGCGCCCGCCGGTTGATCGCAGGGGCGCCGCCCCCCTATAGTCGCGCCCGCCGCGGAAGGGATTCGCAAGCCGGTGCTGCGCCCGGGCTTCAAACCCGGTGAGGGACGTTCAACGTGTCTGGTGGGTTCGACTCCCACTCTCTTCCGCCACGCTTTCCCGCAGCGGCCGCCCTTATCGCAATTCCAGGACTGTCGCCCCGGCTCGAAGACCGGGGCGACAGTCCTGTATGAGGCATACGACCGGGCAATATGCGCTATACTGCCTGCGGCTGCGCTGCAGGGAGGCACGAGCATGCTCAACAAATTCCATTACGACGGCACGTTCCGCTGGCCGGAGGACCGCCGGCTCGCCGTGACGCTGACCTTCGACTTCCAGGGCGGCGAGGACGTCCGCCCGGGACGCGACGGCAGGATCGACCACGAGAAATACACCCAGGCGGAGTACGGTCCGAACACCGCCATCTGGCGCATCCTGCGCATCCTCGAGGAGGAAGACGTCGCCGCCACCTTCATGACCTGCGGCGCCATCGCCGAGCGCTACCCGGAGGCGGTGGAGGCGATCCGGGCGGCGGGACACGAGGTCGCCGGGCACGGCTATCACCACGAGGTCGCCCGCGAACTTTCCCGCGAGGACGAGTCCGAGGTGATGCGCAAAACCATCGCCATGATCGAGGACCGCGCCGGCGCGCGGCCGATGGGCTGGCGGTCCTGCACCCAGAGCCCGAACAGTATCGCGCTGCTGATGGATCACGGATTTCTGTGGAACAGCAATACCTTCTCGCACGATCTTCCCTTTCTGTGGGAAGAATCGGGCCGCGTACTGGTGGAGTTGCCGCGCCAGCCCTTCGGCGACGGGCGCACCTATTTCGCCGACCACGGCAACCCGGCCGACACGCTGGCGGTCTGGCAGACGATGTTCGACGAACTGCATGAAGAGGCGCAGGAAAGCCCGGGCTACTGCCCGTTCCAGTTTCATCCCTACATCTCGGGCCGGCCGGGCCGGGCCACGACGCTGCGCCGTATCATCCGTCACATGAAGCAGGACGGCGTCTGGTTCGCGACCGGCTCGGAAGCCGCGCGCTGGTGCCTCGACGAGCTGTTCAGGGACGCGACGGACCGGATCGCCGCGGCATCCTGAGCCATGAACAGAAACACCCCCGGCCTTCCAGCCGGGGGCGTTTTCCATGCGGTCTCCGCGCGCGGCTACTTCACCGGCGAGAACGGCGCGGCGAGGACGATCTTGTTGGACTGGAGCTGCAGCGTCTCGGTACGGCCCTTCGGCGGCCACAGACCCTTGGCGGCGGCTTCCTTGCGGATTTCGGCGCGATGGTTGAGGCTCTCATACGACCAGATATGGACGAACTTGTTGAGCGCCCCCGCATCCGTGTGCATCGCCATCACCAACGGCGAGAGCGCCACCCGCTTCGGCACGGCCTTGGACCAGTTCTTGTAGAGCTCTCCCAGCATGCCCGGCTTGATCATGTATTCGCGCCACTCGAAGATCGGGCCGAGCTTGCCGGTCTTGAATTCCGGCGTGAACGGCGCGGGGTGGAAAATCTCCGACTGCATGTGCTCCTGCAGATGCGCGACCTTGGGCGGCCAGGCGTATTTCTTGTCGGCCACCGACTTGGCGCGGATCTTCTCGCGGTCGCCCGCGTCCTTGTAGGGCCAGACGTGGATGACTTCGTTCAGCGGGCCGATCTCGGTGTGGAAGAACGCCGCCATCTGTGACAGGGCTTTGCGCTTCGCATATGCCTTGCCGAAGATGTCGATGAACTCCGGCACGCCGCGCGGCGCGAGGCGGTAGGTTCTGACTTCGTAGATCATTTCTGGCTGTCCTCTCTGATTTCCCATCGCGGCGCCGGGATGCGGCGCCGCCCCGATCCCCTATTTGCTCACCACCACGTCGATGATGGCGGGCTGGCCTTCCCGGGTCGCCTTCAGCCCGTTGCGCAGCGCGTCCTGCAGCTTCTCCGGATCGGTGACCCGCTCGCCGTAGCCGCCGACGGATTCGGCGACCTTCACCAGGTCCGGCGCGTTGATGTGGGTGCCGTGGAACACGTCCGTCTCGACCGCCGTGCCCTTCGGGTACATCTTCAGGTGCATGCCCTGCATAGCGGCGTATTTCTGGTTGTTGAACACCACCACCATGACCGGAATCTTGTAGTCGCGCGAGGCGCCGAGGCTGCCGAGCACCGGGTTGTAGAGCAACGCGCCGTCGCCGATGAGCGTGACCACCGGGTCCGCCGGCCGCGCCAGCTTGACGCCGAGCGACAGCCCGATCCCCTGTCCCAGCCCGCCCTGGCGGGTGAACAGCGCGCCCGGCCGGTTCCACTTCAGATGCTGGCGCAGCAGCCCGGTATGGGTCGTCACCTCGTCGATATAGGCGGTATTGTCCGGCATCACCTCGTTGAGGCAGGCGCAGAGCCAGACGGGGTCGATCGGCGTCTTCTTGCGCGCGTCCTGCTGCGCCTTGGCGGTGGAGTCGACCAGCGCCTTGTGGGACTTCGCCAGCGCCTCGCGCCGCGCCTTCACCGCCGCATCGTCGATGCCGAGCCCGCGCACCACCTCTGCCAGCGCCTTCAGGGTCAGCGTCAGGTCGCCTTCCAGATACATGTCGGCCTGGAGGCTCTGGTAAACCATGTTCTCGCGATGGGGCGACTCGTCCAGGATCGCCACCACCGCCTTCGGCGGCTTGGCGGAGGGCGGATACCACGGCGCGCGGCAGCGGACGACCACGGCAAGGTCGGTGTCGTTCCAGTACTTCTGGAAGTCGACGCCCTGGTAGAGGTCGTGATCCTTCGGGAAGTTGGCGAACAGCGCGCCCGACTTCTCCACCACCGGCAGGGCCAGTAGCTCGCACAGCGCGACCAGCGCGTCCCAGGTCGCCGCCTCGCGCCCTGCGGCCTCGACCAGAATCACCGGGTTCTTCGCCTTGACCAACTGGGCGGCCAGCTTCTTCACGTCGTCCGGCGCGGTCAGCATGCGGGGCGCGGCCGGCACGGCGCGGCCGTTCGCCGGCTTCTCCCACTTCTCCATCAGCGTCTCGGTGGAGACGCTGAGATAGGTCGGCCCCTGCGGCACGCGCTGCGCGATCTCGCCCGCGCGCACCACGCTCTCGTAGATCGTATGGGCGCTGTTCGACAGCGAGGCGAACTTGGTGACGGAATCGACCAGATGGGTGGTGCCGCCGACGATGCTGAGATTGTCGATCCACTGGCGGCCGGGATCGAAGTCCGGCTGCTCGCCATAGGTCATCGACTCGCCGGAGATCACGACCATCGGCGCCTGAGCCAGCCAGGCGCCGTGGATGCCCATCGCGCCCTGCAGCAGCCCGGAGCCCGCGTGCAGCAGCACGCCCTGCATCTTGCCGGACGCCAGCGTGTATCCCGCGGCCACGTCCACCGCCAGCGTTTCATGCCAGAAGTCCAGCAGCGTCGGGCCGTTCTTGCCGTCCCGGATCTGGTTGGCCATCGCTTCCCAGACCGGCGCCCATTCGGTGCCGGGCGAGGACAGGATGTAGTCCACCCCCAGGTTGCGGAATGCCTCGACGATCGCCTCGCCGCCATCAGCCGTATGCGCCATGGTTCGTCTCCCTGTATGCGTTTCGTTGTTGGAGCAGAGCCTAGTGTATGAGGCCCCGCGCGGCAATCCGGGGGACGGCGTTTTTGTACCGTGGCGAGGCGCCGGGCGGCAGCCGGCCTATTTGAGGAAGAACTGGACGGGCACGACGATTTCCAGCCTGTCGCGGTTCATCGCGTCCGGGATCGGCGGCAGCGGATTGGCCCGCTTGATCATGGCTTCCGCCTCGTCGTCGAGCAGGCGGTGGCCGGAGGTCTTCTCGATGCGGTCGGCGCGCACCTCGCCGCCCCTGTCGACGACGAAATAAAGCAGCACCGTGCCCTCGACGCGCCTCTGCCGCGCCGCGCGGGGATATTCCTTGTGCTTTTCCAGCCAGGCCTGCAGCAGCGACATGTAATCCGCGGCCGCGCCCGCCGCACCGCCGCCGGCCGAGTTGTCGCCGCTGCCCGTCAGGTTCGCGGTCGTGGTTCCCGCCTTGCCCTGCGTGCCGGCGAGCGCCGCTTCCGTGGAGGAGGTCTCCGCCTGCTCCACCGGTTCCGTCGCCGTCTCGACCGGCTTCGCCTCTTCCGGCTCCGGCAGCGTCACAGGCTCCGGCTCGACCGCCGGCTTCGGCGGGGGCGGCTTCACGCGCGGCGGCGGCGGCTTCACCTCCTTGACCGGCTTGACCTCCTGCACCGGCGGCGGCGCCTCCGCCATCTGCACCGGAACGACCTCAGCCGGCGGCGGCTCGACCGCGCTTTCCGGCGGCGGCGTCTCCTCCGGCTCGGGTTCGACCGGCTTCGCCTCGGCCGGCGCGGGCGCGTCCGCCGCGGCCACCCCGGATACGCCCCCCGCCGGGCCGAGCGAGATTTCCACCCCGCCGACGCCGACCGCCTTCGCGCCGGGCGGCGTCGGCTCCCACAGCACGGCGACGGCCGCGGCCGCATGCAGCGCCACGGCGAGGCCGAGCGCCCAGACCCAGTGGCGGGGACGGATGGCCGTCGTCATTCGGCCGGCACCGTCAGCAGGCGGAGTTTCCTGACCCCGGCTTCGCGCAGAAGCTCCATCACCTCGACCACGCGCGTCGCGGGCGTCCGGCCGTCCGCCTTCACCCGGACCTCCGGCACCCGGGAGCCGTCGCCCGCGCGCGCGGCCAGCACCGCCCTCAGCCCGGCCCCGTCCAGGATCGCGCCCTCGAGCCCGATCCGGCCGTCCGCGCCGATCAGCACCACGATATCGGCCGCGCCCGGCTCGCTCTCGCTGGCCGAGGACGGCGGCTCGATGTCGAACGGATCGGTGGCGGCGAGCTGACCTGCCAGCATGAAGAAAATCAGCAGCAGGAAGACGACGTTGATCAGCGGCAAAATGCGCTCGTCGTCGCTCTTCGGCCGGGGCGGATCGAAGCGCATGGTTCGGCTCACCGTGCGTCGCGGATCAGGGACATGTTGCCGACCCCCGCCGCGGCGAGCCGGTCGAGCACGACGACGACGTCCTGCACCGGCACGCCCTTCGCCGGCCGCACCAGCACACGCCGATCAGGCTTCTTCGCGAGCGAGTCGGCGGCGCGCCGCACCAGCCGGTCGAGCGAGACCGTCTCGCCACCGAGGCGCAGCCCGTCGTCGCGGATCTCCACCAGCAGCGCGCCTTCCATCGAGGGGCTGGCCGCCGCGCGGCCCGGCGCATCGAGCGCGATCGCCCGCCAGTTCAGGAAGGACGAGGCCAGCATGAAGAAGATGAGCAGGATGAACACCACGTCGATCAGCGGTGTCAGGCTGATGAGCCCCCGGCGGCGGCCGCTACTCGGCGGCGCCAGCGACAGCCGGTCTGTAAGCTGCTTGGGCATGGCCATCCTGTCCTCGATGCGGGATTGAAAGGTCCTCGGTGAAGACCTGGGTGACGACGCTGTCCATCTCGTGCGCCAGCCGGTCGACGATGCGTTCCAGCCAGTTGACCGCGGCCACCGTCGGAATGGCGACGGCAAGCCCGACCGCGGTGGTGAGCAGCGCCTCCCAGATGCCGCCGGACAGGATCGCCGGGTTGATCCGGTTGCCCGCGGCCTCGAGCTGCTGGAACGCGGAGATCATGCCCAGCACGGTGCCGAACAGCCCCAGCAGCGGCGCCAGCGTCGCGATCACTTCCAGCGGCCGGAAGAAGGTTCGCAGCGATTCCAGCATTTCGCTGCCGGCGCGGACCACCTCCTCGCGGACCAGGGAGTCCGGCAGGTCGCGCCGTTCGCGGCCGCGGATCGCCAGCGCCAGCGCCCGGGCGACCGGATTTGCGCTGCCTGCGGCGACTACCAGCGCCTCCGCCGCGTTGCCGCCGCGATAGAGCGCCAGGGCCCGGCGGGCCGGGGCGCGGCCCCAGAGCCGGGCCTTGCGGAACTGCCAGAGCTTGAGCACCAGGATCGCGACCGCGACGACGGACATCGCCAGCAGGATCGCCACGACCGGCCCGCCGGCCAGCAGCAGCTCCGCCCCGCGTTCGGCCAGGGCCTGCGCCGTCCCGACCGCCGGCGGGGCGGCCTCGACTGCCTCGGCGGGCGCCGCGGTCATTCCCTCGTTTTCCATTACGCCTTCCTCTGCAACCTTGCTGCGTGCCACCGATCCGCCCTTCCCCTGTCTCCATGACGGATGATGGCGGCCGGTTTCCACATGAATTCCATCACTTGATCAGCGGCGCGGCGGCGCGGGAGCTGGTCGTGACCAGCCCGGTGCAGTCGTCGCGCCGGCCCGACGCATCGCGGCAGGCCATGACGTCGTTGAGCAGGATGCGGCCGATCCCGGGGCACGGGATGCCGTCGATGTCGAACACCTTGAGGCTGGTCTTGCCGGCGCCCAGCGGCGCGCCCTGCACCGCCACGCGGCGGCCCACCACCCCGTCGGCGTCGAACATCACCAGATCCAGCTTGAGCTCCTGAAACGCGCTGCCGGTCCCGTTCTTCAGCACCAGATAGGCCCGGCACGCGTCCTTGCGCGGCTCCAGCTTGTTCAGCTCCACCGCGATCCCCGGCTCGGCGGCGGCGGGCACAGTATGGGCAAGCACGGCGGCCAGCGCGGCAGCGAGGGCGGTCGGCTTTCGGCATGAATCCCAGTCCATCGGCTCCTGTCTTCGCGAAAAAGGCGCGGCATGCGAACGCCACCGCCGGGCGACCGCGTACTCATAATGCGAATAACTCGCAATCGCAAGGAAAACGACGCTATTTTCGTTTCCACAGCGGTTTCCGCGGGCGCGCGGACCACGCCACCGTCAGCAGGAGCGCGCCAAGGGCCAGCCACGAGACGACGTCCCAAGGGCCGTCGCCGACCAGCGCGGAGACCAGCCCGGCCATTCCCATGGCCGCGAGTGCCGCCGGGACCGCGAACACCCGCGCGGCGGACCGCCCCGAGGCGGGCTCCTGCCCCGTCATTCCGCCGCCGCGCCGCGCGCGTCCCGCTCGAGCGCGGCGATCCGCGCCTCGACCGGTACGCGCCGCCGCACCGCCCAGAGATAGAGCCCGCTGCCCAGCACCACGATGGTGATGATGTCGAGCAGCGCCCAGAGAATCTTCAGCGGCAGCCCGCCGTAATCGCCGAAATGCAGCGGCTGGGACACCAGAAGCGCGGTCACGTACCAGGGCAGATCGCGCGTCGCGGTCAGCCGACCGGTCTTGGCATCGACGAGAACCGGCTTCACCAGCCGCGCGGTCAGCGGCGTTTCGCCGCGCATGAACACCGCGTAATGATGCGGGCTGGTAAAGGGCGTTCCCGGAAAGGCGACGAAGGACGGGACCGTGTCGGGCGCCGCCTCGCGCGCGACCTCGATGGCGGGCCCGACCGGACCCGGCCGGCGCAGCGGGGGCGCGTCCCGGTAGGCCGCGACCATCTCGGCGAGCTGGTCGTTCTTCCACACGGCGAGGACGAGATCGGCCCAGGTGTTGATCACGCCGGTGGCGCCCACGACCAGCGCCCAGGACAGGGTGACGACGCCCAGCAAGTTGTGCAGATCGAGCCATTTCAGCCGCCGCGAGCCGCCCCTCCGCACGGTCCCGAAATCGAGGCGGCGCATGAACGGCCCGTAGACGACGACGCCGGACACGATGGCGACCACGAACAGCAGGCCCATCGCGCCGAGAAAAAGCTTGCCCGCCAGTCCCGCGAACATGTCGACATGCAGCGACAGCAGGAAGTCCATCACGCCGTCCTGCCCGTTCCGTTCGGCGAGAACGGCAGCCGTGCGAGCATCGATCGCGACGGGGTCGTTTTCCACCGCATCGAGCGCGTCGGCGACCAGGAGCCAGATCACGTCCGGCGCATCGGCGTCCCAGACGAGGTACTGGGCGACCTTGCCGTCGCGCCCCGCCATTCCCGCGGTCACGATCTCGTCCAGCGCAGCTTTCGGCGTCCCTGCCGGCATTTCCGGCGCGGAGACAGCATCGCCGAGCATCTCGTCGAGCTCATGATGGAAGATGAGCGGCAATCCCGTCAGGCAGAGCATCAGAAGAAACGCCGTGCAGACCAGGCTCGTCCATTTGTGGACCCGGCACCAGATACCGATCGTGTTCGCCCGGAGCATCGTCAAAAGGTCATCTCCAGCCCTATGCCATAGGTGCGCGGCTGCAGGATGTTCGCCACGTCGTCGCCCGCGGTCGTGCCGGGCTCGATGTAGATGGGCTCATCCGAATCGAGGAGGTTGTTGATGAAGGCGAAAATGCGGATGTTGACCGATCCTTCGGACAACCTGTAGCCCGCCTGCGTGTTGAGCACGAAATGCGGCTCGGTCTTTCCCCGGGCGTTGTTGTTGATGCTGGAAAAATAGGCATCCGAAAAGCGTGCGTCGGCGCTCACGTCGAGACCGCTTTCATGGCGGTAACTCGCGCCGAAGCTGGTGGTGAAAGCGGGGGACTGAGCCAGCTCGTTGCCTTCGATCCCGGAGCCCGGATATTCGGTGACCTCGGTCTTCAGAAGCCCTACTTCCGCAAACAGCTCGAGACCTGGCGCCGCCAGCCATCTCGCCCCCACCTCGGCGCCGTAGGTGACGGCCTTGTCCGCATTGCGGATGACGACCGACCACACCGCGGGATCCGGGTTGAGGTCGAACGGAAGCTGCATGTTCTCGTATTCGGAGTAGAACAGATTGCCGGTCAGGCCGAGCTTGCCGCCAAACAGATCCGCTCGCGTGTAGGCCTCGTATGTCCACACGTATTCGGGATCGAAGGTATAGCTCTGGAACGGAGCATTGTAGGTGAACCCGGCGCCGCCGCCGTTGTAGCCCCGCGAGGCGAGGGCGCCGATCGTGAGCGCGTCGGTCGCGTGCCAGGCAATTCCGAGTTTGGGCAGGAAGGCCGAGTACGTCTCGTCGAGATCGATACCGAACACGCCAGCGCCGCCGCTGCGCCGCCGATGCTCCTGCTCGACCCGCGCGCCCATGGTCAGGTCGATGCGCTTGAATATCTCGTACGTCCCTTCGCCGAAGGCGGCGACGGTCTTGGTATGATCGTCGAAATTGCCGGGAGTCGGAAAGTCGATGAACTCATCCTGGCTCGCCTGAAAATAGTAAAGTCCGCCCACCCCGTTCAGGCGCCCGCCCAGACCCGAGAACCGCACGCGCGGCTCCAGAACCACCTCGCGGCTCTCGATCTCGGCGTTGCCTTCGCCCGGGAGGGCATGGCGCTTGATGTTCACGTCCGTCAGCGAGGCCGTGCCTTCCAGGGCGAGGTTGTCGGACAGCTCCCATGTCGTGTCCAGTGTCCCGCTGGTCGATTTCGGATTGAAGACGGGCATGGCCTGGGTCGATCCGACATGATCGCGGAACGGGCGCCGGATGAACTCCGACTGCGGTCCGGTATGATCGGAATGGCTTATGGTGGCGAGGGCGGAGAAGCCGTCCAGCGATTTCGGCTCGAACAGCAACTTCCCGCGCAGCATGGTCGTCTCAAACTCTTCCGGATCGATGCCGTTATAGTCCTGAAAATGAACGTGGCTCTCGCTCGTCTTGCGGTCGAAGGCGAGCCGAAAGGCCACCTGATCCTCCAGTAGGGGCCCGGACACGAAGGCCGATCCCTGGCGCGTGTCCAGGTTGCCGACAAGCCCGCGGCCACCGGCTTCGTAGTGGTAGGTCGGGTCCTTGGTCTTGACGACGACGGCGCCGGCGATCGCGTTGCGCCCCTGCAGCGTGCTCTTGTGCCCGCGGAGAACCTCCACCTGATCGACGTCCCAAAGCGAGACGTCGCCGAAGACGACCTCGTTGTAGCTCAACGGGCGTCCGTCGACCTGCATGCTCAGGCGCGGCCTGGTGCCGGCGAAGAATGCGTCGGCTCCTTGCGCGGGGCCGGTCCCGTCCACCCCGCGTACGGTCGGCGCGAAATTTCCCGTCCCGCTTGTCGTCACGTTCGGAATCCGTTCGAGAATCTCGTTCGTCGAATCGAGCCCGGGCCGCGCCGCGATGCCTTGCCCGTCGAACACGGCGACGCTCGAGGCTGTTTCCCTGAGCGACCGTACCGTCCGTTCGGCGGTCACGGCGATGGGCCCCAGCCGCATCGGACCGCCGGGCTGGGCTCGTTCGATAGTGGCCGTGGCCGGCTCGGTGAAGCGCCAGCCCAGCCCGCTGCCCGCAAGCAGGATGCCGAGGGCCTCTGCCGGCGTGTGGCGGCCCGAAACCTGCGCGCCGCGCTTGCCGGCGACCAGCCCTGACGCGAACAGGATGCGTATGCCGGCGCGGTCGGCGAGCCGGACCAGCGCCTGGCCCAGCGGCTGGGGCGGGATGTCGAACGCCACCTCCGCGGCGGCGTCCACCTGCGCCAGCGCCCGCCCCGGCTCTTCCGCCGCCGCGCCGCCGGCCTGCGGCGCCCCAGCCAGAAGCAGCGCCGCCGCCGTGCAAAGTGTCCTGACCGTCAGGTCGTGACCCGCCATGTTATCGCCCCTCCTTCGCGCGCCGGTCCCGGACGCGGCAATTGTTAAGATTGCGAATTAATCGCACCCATGCCTTAACGACGTTTCGCGGGAGGCGACCTTGCAGCACCCGGCGAAAAAAAATCGCCGGGGCGTCACCGCGGCGTCGAAGGCCCGGACCATATCGGAGGGACAGAGCAGCGGCAGGCGGGACTGATGCCTGCCGCAGCACGTACGCACCGCGCGAGCCGCCACTTGAATGCTACTGAATGCTACCCGCTGCTTTTTTCTAGCCAACGGACGACGGCGCGCCGGCCCGACCATTCCGTCGTCCGGAGGGTCACCGATCGGACATCGTCTGCAGATCGGCCGTCCGGCAGAAGAACCGTCAAACGGTTCGGATCGTCGCCCAGCCGTCGCGTGACGGTTTCGCCGCCGTTCAGGAGGATCGTGGCCTCCGCCTGCCGGATGGCATCGAAGCAACCGGCACAGAAGCGGACGAGCAGCGCGGGCCGGCCGAAATCGCGCACCAGGACCGCCGATACCGCCTCCGCGCGGGGAGCCCCCTGCCCCAGATCCCGTTCCACCTGCGGCCCTTCGCCGTAGTTCCGCACAAACGCCGGCAAAGCTGCCAGCGGCAGCGCCAGCAGCGCGGCGTTGACCGCCCAGAAAGGACGCATTGCGGGGCGCCGGACGCCGGGCGTGACGCCGGCGCGGGAAGTCCGCCGGATCCACACGACCAGGCCGCTCGCGGCCACCGCCGTCAGCACCGCGCCGAACGCAGCCCATACCAGCTTGGAGGCGAGACCGGCGAAATCGCCGAAATGCAGCGGATCGGCCATATGCGCCCAGCGCTCGGCAAGGCCCATCATGCCGGGATGGCGCACACCGAGCACCGCGCCGGTCACGGGGTGGACGACGACCCGCGCCGCCCGGTCCCGCACGAGGGCGGCGCCCGTCTGCCCGAAGACGACGTAGGGGCGGAGCGCCGAGCGGGGCAGCTCGACCGTGCGGACTTCCAGCGCGGGCAACGCCCGCCGGGCGGCCGCGACGGCGGCGGCGATGCCGACCACAGGCGGCGGTGCGGAAGCCTCCTGCGGCGGCGCGAGCACGGCCGGACCCGCCTGGAGCTCCACCGAATAGCCGGACGCCTCCTGCATGGCGCGCTCGGCCAGATACCAGAGGCCGGTCGCCGCCATGGCCAGTGCGAACCAGATGGACCACACCCCGCAGAACCGGTGCAGGTCGCCCCAGAACACGCGCCAGCCGCGGCCGGCCCGCAAGCGGAAGAAGCCGCGCCAGAACCGCTTCGACAGCGTCAGACCGGAGGCCAGCGAGCCGGCGAGGAGGAAGGACAGGGCGCAGACCGCATAAAGCGCCAGACTCGTAGAGGTCAGGAGCTGATAGTGAAGCTGGCGCATCACCATCGGAAAGCGGAGCAGACCCGCCTCGCCCGTCACCCGCATCGTGGCGGGATCGACGAACACGTCACGCCATGCGCCGTCCTCGCGGGTGCCCGACACGCGCCAGGCGAAGGCCGGGCCGGGACCGGCGCTCACATAACCGAACGCGCGATCCGGGTAGGTGCGACGCGCGGCCGCGAGCACGCCCTCCCAGCTCTCCGGCCCGCCGGCGGCCTCGGCGCGTACACGATCGGAATACAGCCATTCGATCTCGTGGCTCAGCGTGGCCACTGTCCCCGTCGCCAGAACCAGCAGCATGAACAGGGTGAGCGCCAGCCCGAGCCACCCGTGGACGGTCAGCCAGCCCCGCCCGCGCCCGCCGCGGGCGGCAGCTACCATTTGAGCGCATAGGACACCGAGACCCGCGTTCCCTCCTCGGGCACCCAGGTGAATCCGTTGTTGCCGGATTCCGAGGCGATGGAGAAATACTTTTCATTCAGCAGGTTGCGCACGCCGAGACGGAGCACGCCGCGCCCGACGTCGAACTCCGCCGAGAGATGCACCAGGAACACGCTGTCGATCTCGCCTTCGTCGAACGCCGTGCTATCGCCGAACTCGTCGCGCGAATGCCGGTAGTCGAACCGGATAGCATTTCGCCACCACGCGTACGGGCTGTAGCGCACGAACGCGCCGACCGTCAGCGGCGGGTTATCGCGCGTGCCGATCCGCCGGGCGTCGGCGCCCTCCGGATAGCGGACGCCGTCCTGCCAGCCCAAAATGCCGCCGAGGGACCACTGGCGGTCGATCTTCCAGTCGGCGGTCGCTTCCAGCCCCCAGATCTTGCGGGGCTCGCGCAGCGGCGTGCACGGGTTCACGCCGTCGCATACCAGTGAGCTGATGAGATCGGATTCCGTGTAGAACGCCGCGACGGTGGCGGAAAGCGACCGCCAGTCGCCCCGAAGCCCGACCTCGTACTGGTCCGACTTCGCGGGTTGCGGGTCTATTTCCTCCGCCGTGGAAGCGCTGCGCGCCGCGCGGCCGATCTGCGTGATCTCCGCCCCCTGGGTATAGGTTGCGAACAGGTCGAGCGCCGGCCGCAGCGCATAGACCGCGCCGGCGTTGAACAGGGTGAGGTTGAACGACTGGATATCGCCGCCCTGGATGCCGCCATTGCCGGATACCGTCTCGGCCGAGCCGCTATACCGCTCGTGGCGCACACCGCCGCTGAGCCGCAACGGGCCGAACGGCGCCTCGAGCTGCACATAGGGCGCGAGCGTGTCGAGCGTCACGTCGGGCGAGAAATACGTGCGCAACTCTCCCGTATCGGTGAAGAACGTGGGACGGTAGTAGCGATTGCGGATTGCATCCACGCCATAGGAAACCGTCATGCCGTCGCGCACCGAGTCGAGCGGCGTGGTCAGGCCGGACCGGACCCCGTAATACTGGTTGTACTGCTCGTCCCGCGAGATCCGGCCGCCCACCACAGAGAACGATTCGGTATAGGTGTCGCTGTTGAACAGCTCCAGCTTCAGCGCGCTGCCGAACAGGTCGGGCTGCTCGTAGCTGAGGTTGACGGTCCGCCCCTCGCGATAGTTGTCGTCCCCCGGCCGGTTTCTCTGCACCGAGCTCTGCGTGACGCGATAGGTGCCCAGGCCGTCGAGGTCGTATCCCTCGATCGCATCGACGTAGCTGTACGTTGCCGCCAGCCGCAGCCGGCCCGCCTCGCCGAGATCGTAGCCGAACGACCCGTCGAAGGCGGACAGGAATTCTTTGTTGTTGGCGAGCCCGTTGGGGCTGTTGAAGCCGAGCGCGCGGTCTCCGCGGGGGTCGAACTCGTTGCCGTCGAAGCCGAGCGCGCCGCCGAGATGGAAGTCGAACTTGTCTATGATACGGGAGGCGCTCTGGTAGACGGTGGTCTGGAGGCTGCCGCCCGGGTGATGCGGATTAACGCTTACGCTGGCGCGCGACTGCAGGGCGAGATCGGTCGATTCGGCGCGCGGGGTGGACAGCGCGATGATCCCGCCCGGCGAACCGAAGCCGTAGGCGGAGTTGGCGCCGCGGCTGACCTCGACCGCATCGAGCTGATCCGGCGTGACGAGGTTCAGGTCCGAGCCGCTGCTGGCGCGGAGCTGCTCGTTTACGGGCACACCGTTGATGAAGACCTGCGCCGTGCGGCCCCTGATCTGGCGTACGCCGTTGTTCGTCGGGTTGAAGCCCGGCACCTCGCGCGACAGAATGTCCTCGATCCGCGGCGCCGTCGCCTGCTGGCTGCGGATCGTCTCCCGGTCGACGACCGTTATCGAGGCCGGCACGTTCGACAGCGGGGCGGGATCGACGTTGCGGGACCCGAGCACGGTCACCGGATTCAGCCGCATCCGGCCGTTCTCCGCCGCCTCGGACGGCTCGACGGTCACCGTTCCCGGCTCGATGAAGCGCCAGCCCAGCCCGCTGCCGGCGAGCAGGATACCGAGGGCCTCTGCCGGCGTGTGACGACCGGCGACGGCAGCGCCGCGCTTGCCGGCGACGAGTTCCGAGGCGAACAGGATGCGTATCCCGGCGCGATCGGCGAGCCGGACCAGTGCCTGCCCAAGAGGCTGGGCCGGGATATCGAACGCGATCTCGGCCGCCGCGCCAGCCTGCGCCAGCGCCCACCGCGGCTCTTCCGCCGCCGCGCCGCCGGCCTGCGGCGCCACGGCCAGAAGCAATGCCGCCGCCGCGCAAAGTGTCCTGAACGTCATGTCATGATCCGCCATCTTTAGTGCCCCTCGTTCGCACGCCCGCCACGGACGCGGCAATTATTGAGATTGCGAATTATTCGCACCCATGCCTTTACGACGCTGCGGGAGGGGCGACCTTGCAGCGCCCGGCGAAAAAAAATCGCCGGGGCGTCCGCTCAGCGGATGGCGGTCAGAAGCGGCAGGCGGGTCACGGTGACGGGAAGCGACCGTTCGACGGCGCGCAGCAGGGCGTCCACATCGGCGAGATCGAACACGCCGGTCACTTCCAGGGCCGCCGCCCGGTCGGTGAGGATGACGACGCGCCCGGCATGGTACGGCGCCACGGCCGCGATCACCTCGCGCAGCGGGCGCCGGTCGAACATCGCCCTGCCCCGCAGCCAGGCGGTCTCTGCGGCGGCGACCGCGCGCGATTCCGACAGCCGGCCGTCGCCGTCATAGCCGGCCCCGTCGCCCGCGGCCAGGCGAGTGCGGCCGCTCCCCGCCGCCAACTCGACCTCGCCTTTTACGACAACCACCCGGGCGCCGTCGCCGGCACGGGCGACCTGGAACACCGTGCCGAGAACCCGCGCCTCGCCCCTTCCGGCGACCACGACGAAGGGCCGGGAGGGATCCCGCGCAACGTCGAAATGCGCGCGCCCGCCATGCAGGAGGATGCGCCGCACCCCCTCCGCGAACGCGACCGACGCCGCGCTGCCGGCGTCGAGCGTCAGCTTCGAGCCGTCCGGCAGCCCCACGACGCGGCGTTCGCCCAACCCGGTCGCGTAATCGGCGAAAAGCCCCGGCCAGTTCACCTGCTTTTCCAGCCCGACCGCGAGTAGCACAGCCCCGGCCGCCGCCGCCATCCCCAGCAGGGTCCGCCGCCGCAGGGCCCGAGACGCCGGCGCGGCGATGTCGGGCGGCCGCCGGACCGCGCCGAGATCGGTCCAGAGCGCTTCGGCTTCGCGCGCCGCGGCGTCGTTCTCCGGATGCGCCCGCCGCCACGCCTCGAACCGCGCGCGCTCCTCCGCCCCGGCGCGACCCGAGCGAAGCCGGACGAGCCAGCCGATCGCCTGGTCCGATGCGGAGCTGCCGCCTTCGCGCTCAGGTTGGTCGCGTCGAGTCATACCGGTTCCCATGGTTCCGCCCTGCGGCCCTGTCTGTAAAGACGACTCAGCCGCGCCCGGCAACACCGGCCACGTCATTCTTCCGGGTCAAGAGAGCGGAGCCGGTCGCGGCAATGGCGCAGCGCCTGGGCGATGTATTTCGCCACCATGCTTTCGGAAACGCGGAGCCGCACGGCGATGGCCGCATGGGTCATCCCGTCCAGCCGGTGGAGGATCAGCGCGGCGCGAGAGTTGGGCGGCAGCTCGGCCAGCGCCCGTTCCAGCAGGGCAAGGCGCTCCCGCGCGCCGACCGCCCGTTCGGCACCGGGCACCGGATCGGCCAGCGCCTCAAGCGGCGCGTCGGGAGCCATCCGGGCGGCCCGCCGCACGTCGCGCCGCGCGCTGTCGATGACGAGATTGGCCGCGATTCGGAACAGGTAGGCGCGGGCGTCCAGAATCTCCGCCCCCGCCGGCACCGCCGCCAGGCGAAGATAGGTATCCTGCGCCAGCTCGCGCGCGCGGTCGGTCGTGCCGACGCGGCGGCCGATGAAGCGCAGCAGGTCGTCGTAATGGGCCTGAAAACAGGCGATCAGGTCGGGCCGGCCGGTGCGTGTCATGGTCCGCTGCGGGAGTTGCCGACCCTGTGTATCTCAAATGCGAATGACTATCAATTTCGTTGGAAAAAGACGCGGCTCAGCCGCCCGACGGCCGGTCCTGCAGCAGCACGATGCGGCCGCGCGCGCGGCGGTCCCGGATCGCGCCCAGCGCCTCCCGGACGGCATCCAGCGGCATCGTCGCTGTCGGCGGGGGCCCGATCTTTCCGGCTTCGTACAGGGCGAAGAGCTGTTCGAAACAGGCCGCCGTCCGTTCCGGCGCGCGCTTGCGGTAGTCGCCGATCTGAAGCCCGCAGACATCGATGTTGCGGACCAGCAGGTAGTTGGTCTTCACCGTCGGGATCGCCCCCGCCGCAAAGCCGACGACCACCATCCGCCCGCACCAGGCGAGGGCGCGGATCGCCGCCTCGAAATAGCGGTCGCCGAGCGGATCGATCACGATATCGGCCCCCGCTCCGCCCGTGACCGCATGGACCTGGTCGCGCAGGGAATCGCGGAGATCGTCGCGGTCCAGCTCGATGATCGCATCGGCCCCGGCCTCGCGCGCCATATCGGCCTTGGCGGGGTCCGACACGCCGGCCAGCGCGGTCCCGCCCAGCGCCTTGACCAGCCGGATCGCGGCCAGCCCCACCCCGCCGGTCCCGCCGAGCACCAGCACGGTCTCCCCGGCGGCGTAGCGGCCGCGCTCGCACAGCGAGAACCACGCGGTGTCATAGATCAGCGCCATCGACGCCGCGTCGGCGAACGGCATGGAATCGGGGATACGATAGACCTGCGTCTCCGGCACGGCGATCAGCTCCGCATAGCCGCCGCCGGGCTCGCACATCGCCAGCACCCGGTCGCTCGGCGAAAATTCCGTGACCGCGGCGCCGACGGCCCGGACCACGCCGGCGGGGCCCTTGCCCGGGATGTAGGGCAGCGGCGGGCGGGACTGGTGCTTGCCGCCGATCAGCAGGATGTCGACATAGTTCGCGGCGGTCGCATGCACCTCGACCAGCACGTCGCGCGGACCGGGCACAGGGTCCGGCGCTTCGTCCAGCACCGCGTTCTGCAGCCCGCCGAATTCGTGGACGACGACGGCGCGCATCAGCCGGCGTTCGCCGCGTCCGGGCGGGCGGCGCGCACCGGCGCGGGCGTCACCTTTCCGTCGCGGATCCAGTCCAGGATGTCGCGTTTCCGGATCTTGCCGTTGCTCATCAGCGGAATGTCGTCCAGCGCCAGCGCGTATTCCGGCATGTCGTAGCGCGACAGGCCCTGCGCCGCCAGATGCGCCAGCACTGCGTCGAAATCGGCTTCGCGCCCGGCGCGGAACATGACGGCGAGGCATAGCCGCTCGCCCAGCCGCTCGTCGGCGACGGGCAGCGCGGCGGCGCGTTCGACCGCGGCATGGCGCATGGCCAGTTCCTCTATCCGTTCGGGGTTGATGTTGTGGCCGCCGCGGATGATGACCTCCTTCCGGCGCCCGGTCAGGCGCAGATAGCCGGCCGCATCCACCCAGCCCAGATCGCCGGTCATGAACCAGCCGCGGCCGTTGAACGCGGACTCGGAGGCCGCCTGGTCGTCGTAATAGCCGAGCATCAGGCTCGCCCCCTTCCCGCCCACCAGCCCGGTCTCGCCGACCGGCAGTTCGCGGTCGGGATCGTCCGGGTCGAAGATACGAATCTCGTAGCCCGGGCAGGCGCGGCCGCAGCTCTCCATGATCAGCGCGGCATCGTCCTCGGGATAGGTGTACTGGTGCCCGTTGGTCTCCGTCATGCCGTAGCCGCTCTGCGGCGTCACCCCGGCCTCGATCAGCCCGGCAAAGACCGTCTTCGGCGCCGCCGCGCCGGAGATGCGGAACCCGGTGACATCGCCCAGCCGGTCCATTCCCCGCGCCCGCATCTCGCCCAGCAGGTCGATGGCGTGGGTCGGCACCCCCACCAGATAGGTCGCGCCGACAGCGATCAGGCGCTCGATCAGGCTTTCGGCGCGGGTGCGGTCGTGGATCGTGAACTCCGCTCCGCCATAGAGCGTGGTCAGCAGCGCGCCCATGCCGAGATTGTGGCTGAACGGGCTCAGCGAATAGACCACCGATCCCGGCCCGATGCGCCAGGCCGACGAGATGCCGCGCGCGGTCACGAGTTGCGTGTTGTCGGAGTGCATCACCCCCTTGGGCCGCCCGGTGGAGCCGGAGGTGAAGGCGAGATAGCTGACCCGGTCCGGATCGTCGACCGGCGGCGGGCACTCCCCCGGCGAATCGAGCAGCGCGCCGGCGAAGGGCGGGCCCGGATCGGCCTCTGCCCCCGCCGCGGCGATGCGGTAGACGTGGCGCAGCGAGGGCAGCGCAGCGAGCGCGGCATCGATATCGGCGGTTGCCGCATCGGCGCCGAACCCGGTCTGGTGGATGAAGGCGGCGGCGCGCATCCGCTCCAGCAACGCGGCGATCTCCGCCACGGTGTGATTGCGGTGCGGCGACGGGCAGACGACATAGCCGTTGCGCGAGCAGGCCAGCACGGCGACCGCGCTTTCGATCCGGTCCGGCATCCAGAAGGCGACGCGCTGCGACGGGCGCACCCCGCGCGCGCGCAGATCGGCGGCCAGCGCGTCGGCCGCCGCCACAAGCTGCCGGTAGGACAGGCGGCGGAACCGGTCTCGGATCGCCGGCGCATCGGGCGTGCCCCGGGCACGGTCGTGCGCGACGCCGTAGATGGTGCGGTCGCCCCAGTGACCCCGGCGATGGAACTCTGCCGCCGCTTCCGGGTTCAGAAGCGACAGGATGGTCGAATTCATATGGTCTGCCCCGGGATGCGCGGTCCGGCGCCGCCACGGGCGGGAGCCCGGTGGCATGGCGTTTCCGATGTGGGCTAGTATCCCCGGAACCGCAGAGGAGATCAACGGAACCAATGGCGAAACCGCGCTTCACCAGGGGGCTGCACGACCTGGGCAACGGCTGCTGGGCGTATCTGCAGCCCGACGGAAGCTGGGGATGGAGCAATGCGGGGCTGATCGTCGACGGCGAGGAGACGCTGCTGGTCGACACGCTGTTCGACCTGAAGCTCACCGCCGAGATGCTGGAGACGATGCGCGGCGCCGTCCCGGCGGCGGCGGAGATCGGCACGCTTGTCAACACCCATGCCAACGGCGATCACACCTACGGCAACCAGCTTGCGGCGGGCGCGCGCATCGTCGCCTCGAAAGCCTGCCGCGACGAGATGGAGCGCCGCCCGCCGGAAGCCTTCATCCGTTTCGTCAGGAACTGGCGCGATCACGGCGAATCCGGCGCCCTGATACACGAGCTGATGGGCCGCAAGTTCGACTTCGAGGGCATCGAGAACACGTTGCCGACCGAGACCTTCGAGCAGGATTTCACGCTGACCGTCGGCGACCGGCGCGTAGAGTTGCACAATGTGGGCCCGGCGCATACGCGCGGCGACGTGCTGGTGCATGTGCCGGCAGACCGGACCGTCTTCACCGGCGATGTGATCTTCGCCGAGGGCCACCCGATCATCTGGGCGGGGCCGGTGGAGAACTGGCTCGCCGCCTGCGACCGCATCCTGGGATGGGACGTGGAAACGATCGTGCCCGGCCACGGCCCGGTCTGCGGCAAGGAGGGCGTGCGCGAGTTGCGGCTCTACCTGACCGCGCTGCGCGACGCGGCGAAGGCCCGGTTCGAGTCCGGCATGAGCTGGACCGACGCGGCGGAGGAAATCGTCGTCGACCATTTCACCCACTGGCTCGACCGCGAGCGGGTGTTCATCAACGTCGCCATGCTCTACCGCCAGTTCACCGGCGGCGCGCTGAAGCTCAGCGTCACCGAGATCTACGAGCCGATGGCCGCCTGGTTCTGGGCCCATAGCGGGCACGCGCACCCGTAAGCCGCCCTTTCGCCCCGGCGGCAATCGCTGGTATCTTCCCGTCTCCGCGCAACGAACCCGAGAGGCCCCAGGTGCCGCAGAAGATCACGCGGTCCGCGAAACAGCTCGTCGCCGAAGCCGAGGCGGCGGTGCGCACGCTGACCATAGACGAAGCGCTGGCGATGCACGGGCGGGAAGACGTCGTCTTCATCGACCTCCGAGACGTGCGAGAGCTGGCGAAAACCGGGCGCGTGGCCGGCGCGCGCCACGTGCCCCGCGGCATGCTGGAATTCTGGATCGACCCGGAGACCAGCTATCACAAGCCGTTCTTCGCGGAGGACAAGACCTTCGTCTTCTACTGCGCCGGCGGGCTCCGCTCCGCGCTGTCGGCGAAGACGGCGCAGGACATGGGGCTGTCGCCGGTCGCCCATATCGCCGGCGGCATGGCGGCGTGGCTGGAGGCGAAGGGCCCGATCGACCCGCCGAAGGACAGCGGGGAAAAATCGTGACCGGCGGCGCGCGCGGCAACGACTACACCCCCGACCTGCGCGGCTTCATCGCCTATCTGGAGGCGGAGCACCCGGAGGAGGTCGTGCGCATCTCGGCCGAGGTGGACCCGAAATTCGGGGTTTCCGGAATTCTGCACCGGCTGGAGAAGGACGAGAAGTTCCCGCTGGTGATCTTCGAGAACGTCAAGGGATCGAAGATCCCGCTGGTCGCCAACATGCATGCAGGGTTCGAGCGGCTGCGCTACGGCATCGGGCTGGAGGACGGGACCATCAAGGAGTTCCTCGCCGAGTGCGCGCAGCGCGAGGCGAAGCCGATCCCGCCGGTATCGGTGGAGTCCGGGCCGGTGCAGGAGGTGGTGGTCACCGGGGACGATGTCGACGTCACCGAACTGCCCGTCTGCACCTATCACGAGAAGGACGCCGGGGCGTACATCACCGCCGGGCTCGCGCTGATGCGCGATCCGGATACCGGCATCAACAATATCGGCATCTACCGCCACCAGGTGCACGAGAAGAACCTGCTCGGCATCCAGGTGTCGGAAACCGCCGACGCCAACGTGATCTGGAAGAAGTTCGAGAGCCGGGGCGAGCCCTGCCCCATCGCCATCATCATCGGTCACCACCCGGCCTTCTTCATCGGCTCGCTCGCCTTCTCGCCGATGGATTCGGACGAGCTGCACCTCGCCGGCGCGATGCTGCAACGCCCGGTGCCGCTGGTCCCCTGCAAGACCATTCCGCTCGACGTGCCGGCGGACGCCGAGATCGTGCTGGAATGCGTGACCCGGCCGGGCGAGCGGCGCAAGGAGGCGCCGTTCGGCGAGTATCCCGGCACCTACGGCCCGCAGCGCATGAACCCGGTGCTGGAGATCAAGGCGATCACGCGGCGCAGGGACGCGCTCTACCAGAACGCCTTCGTCGGCCATGCGGACAATCTGCTGCTGTCCGGCATCATCCGCACCACCTTCATCGAGAACACGGTGAAGATCGCCTGCCCCACCGTGCGCAAGGTCGCAGTGCCGCGTTCCGGCCGGTTCCGCTTCATGTGCTTCATCGCCATAAGGAAGATGATGGAGGGCGAGTCCAAGCAGGCGGCGATGGCCGCCTTCGTCGCCGACCCGTTCCTGAAATTCGTGGTCGTCGTGGACGAGGATGTCGACGTCTACAACGACACCGAGGTCTTTCACGCCATCGCCACGCGCGTGCGCGCCGACCGCGACATCTTCATGGTGCCCTACGCCAAGGGCTCGCCACTGGACCCGGCGTCCTACGATCCCGCCGGCGGCTCGCATCTCGTGACCAAGACCGGCATCGACGCGACCCGCAAGGACAACTATCCCGACGAGATTTACGTGCCGGGCAACGAGAACATCGACATGGCGAAATACATTCCCGGCTACGACGCCGGGCGATAAGAGCCGGGACTCCGGTTCAGGCAAAGGGAGGACTCATGGGCCGGCTGAACCTGACCGTCGCGACCTGGGATTACGACCGCGTGCGCGCGCTGATGGACGGGCGCGTGAAGATCGAGGGATGCGAGATCAACTACATCCCGATCCCGGTGGAGGAGGTCTTCCACCGCGCCTATTTCCACACCGAGTTCGACATCGCCGAGATCGGGTTCAGCCCGTTCCTGATCGCGCTGTCCCGCGGCATCGCGCCCTACACGGCGGTGCCCGCCTTCCTGTCCCGCACCTTCCGCCATTCGGCGGTCTATATCCGCACCGACCGCGGCATCGAGGGCCCGGCGGACCTGAAGGGCCGGCGAGTCGGCGTGCCCGAGTACCAGATGTCGGCGGTGCTGTGGTTCCGCGGCGTGCTGAAGGACGAGCACGGCATCGAGGCGGCCGACGTAAACTGGGTTCAGGCCGGGCTGGAGCAGGCCGGGCGCGCGGACAAGTTCCCGCTGAACCTGCCCGACGGCTTCCCGCTGGAAGCCGCGCCGGCGGGACGGTCGCTGTCCGCGATGCTGGCCGACGGCGAAGTGGACGCGCTGATGTCGGCGCGGGCGCCGAGCTGCTTCATCGAGGGCCACCCGAAGGTGCGCAGGCTGTTTCCCGATTTCCGCACCGAGGAGAAGGCGTATTTCCGCCGCACCGGGATATTCCCGATCATGCATGCCGTCGGCATCCGCAACGAGCTGGTGGCCGAGCACCCGTGGCTGCCGGCGAGCGTGTTCAAGGCATTCAGCGCGGCCAAGAAGATCGCGGACGCGGAGTTCCGCGAGGTCGCCGCGCTGAAGATCGGATTGCCCTGGCTGGCGGCCGAGCTGGAATCGACCATAGAGACGATGGGCGCGGATTTCTGGCCCTACGGCGTCGCGCCGAACCGCGTGACGCTGGAGGCGATGGCCCGCTATTCCTTCGAGCAGGGCCTCGCCATCCGCCGGCTCACCCCGGAGGAGATGTTCGCCCCGACCACGCTGGACGAAACCAGGGTCTGAGCTTCGAGACGACGCCGCCTCCCCCGCCGACCGTGATCATGCTGTGATCGCACTTCCGCGCACGCGCCACGAGGCTCATTTCTGCTCAGGTTCAGGGCAGGCCGGACCGCCTGCCCTTTCGCGCGCTGTCACGGGCAGGTGCAGGATTGCACGCAGCCATAACCCGACCGATCTCTCCGCATCCGGCAGCCCCGTTGGCAGCAGCCGCCCTGTTTATGCTGGCCGGGTGCGCCAGCGAGCCGGTGCCCCAGGATATCCTTCAGGTGAACGAGAGCGTCAACGCCGAGATCGCGTTTCGGAACGATCCTGCCGGTTCCGTCGCCACGCTGGATCCGGTCTACGGCGACTGCGAGGATTACGCCATCACCAAGCTCGACAGGCTGCTGCGCCGTGGCTGGGCGATCGACCGGTTCAGGCTTGTCGTCTTCGAGACCGGGAACGGCGTGAACCATGCCGTTCTCCTCGCCAGAACCGAAGGCGGAACCGTCTACAGCCTCGATAACAGGGTCCGGTCCGCCCGCGTCTGGAACGAACGGGAGCCTCTTCTGCTGGATATAGCGGGGGACCGGCTGACCGGTCTCCTCGCGGTCGTCCGTGGCCAGCGGCAGCTCGGGCGCCCCGCGGGCACCGGACTCGCCGATCTGCCGCACCTTCCGGCCGGGGCTCCGCCGCAGGCGTCTCCGCGGGAATGATCCGGCGCCTGCTCCTCACCCGCCGGTGAACTCGCGGATCACCTCCAGCGCCAGGCGCTTCTCCTCGTCCGACCCGAACACCTCGATCACCGGCTCCTCCACCCCGGCGTCGATATAGGCCTGGAGCCCGGCGCGGCATTCGGCGGGGGTGCCGGCGACGCTGAACCGCTGCACGGCCTCGGCCGGGATCAGCGCGGCGGCTTCCTCCAGCCGGCGCTGCTCCACGAGCTGCATGATCGCCGCGTGGTCGATGGGCATGCCCGCCGATGCGATGTTCTCCGCCTGCGCGGCGTTGCGGAACAGGAAGGCGAGCTTCAGCCGGTTGGACTGGATGGCGGTCGTGCCGTCCTCCGAACAGGCGAAATAGACGAAGCCGGCCTTGCGCACCTCCACCGTCCGCCGCCCGGCCGCGGCCACGCCTTCGTCGGCATGGGCGGCGCAGCGCTTCACATAGTCCACCGACAGCCCGCCGGAGAACAGCACCCCGTCCGCGACCCGGCCCGCCAGGTGCAGCACCTGCGGCCCGGTGGAGGCGATGAAGATCGGAATATCCTCCGGCGGCGTGAACGCCATCCGCGCGCCGCGGAGCTGCCAGACAAGCCCTTCCTGGTGCACCGTCTCGCCCCGCCAGAGCGCGCGCAGCGCCTCGACATATTCGCGGATCACGCGGACCGGCTTCTCCGGCTTCGGCACGCCGGATTCGCGCAGGTTCAGGAAGTTGCCGACCGACACGCAGATGCCGACCCGGCCCGGCGCGGTCTCGGCCATGGTGGCGAACTGCATCGCCGTCGGCATCGGGTGCCACAGATAGGGCATGACCGCGGTGGGGATCACCATCGCGCGCTCGGTCTTCATCAGGAAGGCCATGCAGGACACCGCCGCCTCGCGGTAGCCCAGATGCTCGGCCATCCACACCGAATGCGCGCCGGCCTTCACCGCCTCCTGCGCGATCTCGATGGCCTCCCCCGCCGGGTCGAACCCGTCGAACCGCATCCCCAGCCTGAAACTCATCCGTCTGCCCTTCCCTCTTTCACGAAGCGGTGGAGCCCGTCCGGGATGACGCCGTCCAGCCCCATCCGTTCCAGCGTCAGCCCGTCCTTCGCATAGTCGATGCCCATCATCGTCGAGGCGAGACGAACCAGCGCGTCGATGGCCGGCGTCTCCACCCCCGCCAGGTCTCCGAAGGCGGCGAACGGTACCAGACCGTAGCCCACGTCCTCGTGCATGTAGCGGTGGTCGAGCGATGGCGGACTGCGGATCGACCGGTTGGGCTCGCTCTCGATGCAGGCGCGGGAGATGTCGCCGCTCTCAGCCGCGTCCCGCGTGGTCAGCCCGGCCTGGTAGAAGTTCTCCAGGAACGAGGCCGACGGCACGCCGAGCGCCCTTGCCACCGCGAGGCGCTCCCGGTCGACCTCCTCCGTCACGCGGCCGACCGCCGGGGTGATGCCTTCGCGGTAGAACAGGAAGCCGCCGCCGGTGGCTTCGATCCAGCCGGCGTTCAGGATCATGCCGGGCGGGTGGAACACGGCGTTTATGTTGGTCAGCCCGGTTTCCAGCACACTGGAGCGCAGCGCGATCTCCGGATAGAGCGGGCGGATCGCGGCGAACAGCTCATCGGCATGCCGGCCCGGAAAGGCGGCGAATTTCAGGTTCTTGACATAGGAGAAGATGTCCACCGAGGCCGGACCGGTCTTGCGGCAGATATAGGTCAGCGTCACGGATTCGCAAGTCCGCACCGGGTCCGCGTATCCCGCCTCGCGCAGCGACCGGACGAAGTGAAGCCCGCCGCCGGTATGCCCCGGATTGACGAAGACCGGCAGGTCGGGCCGCATGTGCGGGGCCAGCGCGCGGGCGTAGAAGTCGTGCGCGACCGAGGGCACGACCAGCATCGCGAGGTCGGCGCCCGCCACCGCCTCCGCCACGTCGGTCGTCAGCACCGGCACGGGCACCAGCCCGGCCTGTACGCCCTGCACCGCGATGCCGCCCTGTTCGCGGACCGGCGCCAGGGTTTCCTCCCGGCGGGCATGGAGGCGCACCTCGAAGCCCCGCCTGCCGAGATCGGCCGCCGCGGCGAGCCCGCCATGCCCCGCCCCCATAATCGCGATCTTGCGGATGTCCATGAATGCCCGTCGCAGATGCCTGCTGGCTTCGTTTCCTCCGGTGCGACCTTTCCGCCCGGCCGGTCAGGCGATAGTGTCCAGGGAAACCGACGTCGCATCAACCGCGGCGGACGGTCGCGGAACCGGAAAGAGACCATGAAAATCGTCGATTGCAGAACCTATCGCATCGCGGTGCCGACGCGGCGCCACCACACTTGGGCCAGCAAGATGGAGACGCCCATCGGCCATCATGCCGTGGTCCGGCTGGAGACAGAGGACGGCATCGTCGGCTGGGGCGAGGCACCGGCGGGCGAGACCTGGGGCGGCGCCGAGATGCGCTATTACGGCGAGACGCCGGAAACGGTCTGCCACATGATCGAGGTTCACCTGTTCCCGGCAATCCGGGAGCTGTCTCCGCTGCGCATGGCCAATATCCACGCGCGGATGGACAAGGTCGTAAAAGGCCATCCCTACGCCAAGGCGGCGCTCGACATCGCGCTGTACGACATCGCCGGCAAGGCGCTGGGCCAGCCGGTCTGCGACCTGCTCGGCGGCGATTTCCGCGACAGCATCGAGGTGACGCATTCGCTCGGCATCATGCCGGTGGACCGCTGCATCGAGGAGGCGAAGCAGGCGGTCGCCGAGGGCATCCTCACCATCAAGTGCAAGACCGGGCTGGACCCCGACCGCGACGTCGAGCTCGTGCGCCGGTTGCGCGAGGAGGTCAGCGCGACGGTGAAGATCCGCGTCGACGCGAACGAGGCCTATCCGTCGGTCAGCGAGGCGGTGCGGGTCACGAGGCTCCAGCAGGAATACGGGGTGTTCATCTGCGAGCAGCCTCTGATGGGGGCGGAGATGCTGGCCCGGGTGGCGGAGCGCATCGATATTCCGGTGATGGCGGACGAATCCGCATGGACGGTCCACGACATCGTCGAACTCCACCGGCTGCGCGCCGCCGAATGCTTCTCCTGTTACGTTACCAAGCCGGGCGGGCTCTGGCGCGCGAGGCAGCAGGGCGACATGGCGCAGGCGCTGCGGATGTCCTGCGACATCGGCGGCTCGGTCGAGCTCGGCATCGGCAACGCCGCCAACCTGCATCTCGGCGCGGCGCTGGAGAACGCGATCCTGCCCAGCGTGCTTCCGGTGTCGAAACCGAAGGGCGCGGCGGGGCCGGAGATCGCCGGGAACTACTATCTCGACGACATTATCGCCGAGCCCTTCGCCTACAGGGACGGCCGCGTCTATCGGCCGACCGGGCCCGGCCTCGGCATCGAGGTCGACGAGGACAAGATCGCGGAGTACGCCCTGTGACGGCGGCCGCGGCCCACCCTCAATCGCCGCAGCGGATAAGCTCGGTCGTGTCGGTCGCGTCGGAGAGCAGGCGGCAGCCAGTCTCGGTCACCGCGACCATGTCCTTGTTCTGCAAACCGAATCCGAACCCGGTGCGGTAGATCAGCGGCTCGATGCCCAGCACCATGCCGGGTTCCAGCGCCCATTCCCGCGTCATGCCGAGATAGGGATCCTCGTGCAGATGCAGCCCGATGCCGTGCCCGACGAAGGCGATGGGCGGCATGTTCAGCGGCGCGATCATCTTCAGATAGGCCTCGTATATGTCGCGCGTGGAGGCGCCGGGCCGGATCAGCTCGAGCAGGGATTTCGTCGCATCGCTCAGGATCGCCCAGATGCGCTCCGCGTGATCCGGCGGCGCCCCGACATAAGCGGAGCGGCAGACGCCCGCGTGATAGCCATCGATGACCGGGAAGATCTCCACACGGCATATGTCGCCCGCCACCAGCACGCGGTCGCTCGGCCCGACATTGGGGAGCTGGCTGCGCTCGCCGGTGGCGACGATCATGAACTTGAAATCCTGCGCGCCGCGCGCGTAGATGCCGCGTGTAAGCGCCGCCGCCAGCGTCATTTCGCTGGATCCCGCATCGACGGCGGTCAGCGCCTCCGCGATGCCCTCGTCCGCCACGCGCGACAGCCGGTGCAGGAACTCGATCTCACGCGGCGTCTTGATCATGCGGGCGTGGTTGAACAGGTCCTGCGCCGGCACGAACTCGGCCTTCGGCAGCGCGCGCCGCAGCGTGTCCATGTCCCGCGCCGGCAGGTAGTCGGTCTCGATCCCGATGCGTCCCTGCGCCAGCGACAGGTCGGACAGCATTCCTGCGAACACCTCCATCGCGTTGTCGGTGAACTCGCCCCACCCGGTCAGCGGCACGCCGGGCAGCCGTCCCGCCACCGTGCTCTCTTCCATGTCGACGGCAAACACCGCCGGTCCCGCGTTCGGCCGGACCACCAGCATGCTGTGCCGCCAGCGCAGCACGTGATGGGACGGCACGACGAAGCCGGCGATATAGGCGAAGTTTTCCGGGCTGGCGGCGACGATGGCGTCGAGCCCGTTCTCGCGGGCTATCGCGGCCGTCTTTTCGAGCGTATCGGTGTTCATGGCGGTGCCGGAAGAGCGAGGGGCGGGTGTACCGCCATGATGCGGGCGTCGGGCGGGGCTGACAAGGCCGGCAGACCCCGCTTGACGGGCCCGGCGCCATTGCGCATTTTCGGCGGGGCCCGCACCCGCCGTCGTCTGCTGAAAGGCGCCTTCCATGCCCCATGACATCGCCGACGCCCCGCACTGGCACGAGCCGGGCCGCGACATCTGCGCCGGGGGGCCCGCCTTCCGGCGGGTGAGCACGCCCTACGACACGTTCATGGAGGGCGAGGACATCCCGGTCTTCCGGAACATCGGCGTCGCCGGCCTGCGCGACCTGCCGCTGAAGCCCTGGGCGCGGACGGGCGGGCGCGGCAGCTTCATCCAGCTTTTCGGCACCGAGGGGCTGTGGGGCAGCTACGTGGTCGAAGTGCCGGGCGCCGGCGCGCTGAACGCCGAGCGGCATCTGTACGAGGAAATCTTCCTGGTCCTGGACGGGCGCGGGACGACGGAAATCTGGCTCGACGGCCAGGAGACGCCGGAGATTTTCGAGTGGCAGAGGGGTTCGCTGTTCTCCATCCCGATGAACGCGCATCACCGCATCGTCAACGCCGCCGCGGACCCCGCCATGCTGCTGGCGGGAACCAGCGCGCCCAACATGTTCAACCTGATCGGCGACGAGCGCGCGATCTTCGGCTGCCCGATGAACCTGCGGCGGCGCTACCATCCCGGCCACGACGCCTTCGCCCCGTCGGAGGGGCTGGAGCCGGACCCGGCGCGCGGACTCGCGATGTGCCGCACCAACGTCATCCCGGACGTCTTCTCGACCGAGCTCTATCTCGACAACCGCCGCCTGCCCGGCTACCGGCGGATGGAGCCGAAGATGGCCGAAAACGTGTTCTACCAGTATATCGGCGAGTTCCCGGCCGGGCGCTATTCGCGCGGCTATTCGCCGGGGGCGGCGGCGGCCTTCGTCTGTATCGGCGGCAAGGGTTATTCCCTGACATGGCCGATGGATCTCGGCCCGACGCCGTGGCGGGACGGGCACGGCGACGAGGTGCTGCGCCAGGACTACGACAGCGCGCGCATCAGCATGGTCTCCGCGGCGCCGATGGCCGAATGCGGCTGGTTCCACCAGCATTTCGCGACCGGCGACGCGCCGCTGCGGCTGCTGGGCTGGTACGGGCCGAACAACCACCGCGCGCAGAAGGCCGGCGTGCCGGGCGAAACCGTCGCGGACGCCGGCGTGATCGACGTTACCGAGCCGGGCGGCAGCTCCATCCCCTACTGGCTGGAGGACCCGCATGTGCGCGAGGCGTTCGCCGCCGAGCTCGAGCGCGAGGGGACGGAGAACCGGATGGAAGACAGGTTCTACGACAGCCGGACGACCTATTCCTTCGCCGGGGTTTAGGAACCGCGCGTGAGCGAGGAGGACGAAGGCGGCCGCATCATCTTCGCGCAGCCGCGCCGCAACCTGGCCGACGAGCGCAGCACCACGCTGAAAAGCGTCGGCGTGGATATCGGCTCCTCCACCACGCATCTCGTCTTTTCCCATGTCAGGATGGAGCAGCGCGAGGGGATCTACGTCGTCGCCGACCGCGCCGTGTTCTTCGAATCCGAGATCTTCCTCACCCCGTACCGGGACGCCGGGACGATAGATGCCGACGCGCTCGGCTCCTTCGTCCGCGACCAGTACGCCGCCGCCGGCGTCACCCCCGATCGGATCGACACCGGCGCGCTGGTCATGACCGGGGTCGCGGCGCGGCGGCGCAACGCGCGTGCGATCGGCGAGCTGTTCGCGGTGGAGACGGGCAAGTTCGTCGCGGTCGCGGCGGGCGACCGGCTGGAAGCGGCGATGACGGCGTTCGGCTCCGGCGCGGCGCTGAATTCCGAACGAACCGGGGCGGTGGTGATGAACGTCGATATCGGCGGCGGCACCACGAAATTCGCCATCTGCGCCGGCGGCCGCGTCGCCGCGCTGACCGCCGCCGATATCGGCGCGCGGCTGGTGACGCTGGACGGCGACGGGCGGGTGGTGCGGATCGAGGAGGCGGGAAAGCGCTTCGCGGCGGAGGCCGGCGTCGTTCTCGCACCCGGCGAGAGGCCGCCCGACGGCGCGCTGGAGGCGATGGCGGCGGGCATGGCCGACCGCGTGGCCGAGCTGATAGCCCTCGGCAAGCTGTCGCCGGAAACCGCGGCGCTGCTGCGCCTGCCCCCGATGCGCTGGGACGGACCGGTGGACGCCGTAACCTTTTCCGGCGGCGTGTCGGAATACCTGTACGGCTACGAGGAGGAACGCTTCGGCGATCTCGGCCCGCTGCTCGCGCGCGAGGTGGGGGCGCGGATGCAGGCCGCAGGGATGCGCGTGATGGAGCCGGTCGAGGGCATCCGCGCCACCGTGGTCGGGGCGGGGCAATACACGATCCAGCTTTCGGGCAACACGATCTTCGTCGCGCCCGGGGACGCTCTGCCGCTGCGCAACGTGCCGGTGATCAAGCCGGATTTCGATCTCGAGGCCGAGGAGCTGTCGGCGGACGCGATCGCGGCGGCGGCGGCCGAGGCGCTGGAACGGATGGAGCTGGCGGACGGTTCGGCGCCGGTCGCCGTCTGCTTCGAGTGGCGCGGCTCGGCCAGCTACCGGCGCACGGACGCCTTCGTCCGCGGCGTCGCGGCCGGGCTCGCGCCAGTCCTGGATGCGGCGCATCCGCTGGTGCTGGTCTGCAACGGCGACGTGGGGCGCACGCTCGGCCTCCACGCCGCCGAAACGCGGGCCCTCGGCGTCCCTGTCGTCTCCATCGACGGGATCGCGCTCGACACGTTCGACTTCATCGATATCGGCGCCGTGCTGCCCGGGTCCGGCGCGGTGCCGGTGGTCGTGAAATCCCTGATCTTCCCCGCCTCTGCCGCTGTCGGCGCGTCCGAACCGTAGGATACGCGGCCGCGGCGGACGCCTACTTCTTGCCCGAACGGACGACGGTCTTGATCTTCGCCCGGGGACGGCCGGATGCCTGGGCGATCCTGCTCTCCTGCTCCTCCAGGAAGGTGCGGGCGGGCTCGTCGCCGTCGAGACCGCCGAGCTCGGCAGCCGGGACCTTGCGGTTGGAGCTGCGCGAATCGTCGTCGTAGAATACGTCGAACAGGACGAAGCCCGTGTTTGCGACGGCTTTCTTGCGGGCCATGATGGTTCTCCTTGTCTGGCGATGCGGCAGACGGCCCGCCTCGCGGGGGGACAGGCGACATCGGATGATGCACGGGGCCCGGGTGCGGGCGCGGAAAAGCCCGCCAGGTCGTCCGCCCGGCGGGCTCTGAGTGGTTGCGGGGGCACGCAGCCATCTCAAATTGCTGTTTCAAGCTGCGGCATAAAGAGACCTTGTGAGCAAATCTAAGCTATTGAATTTTAAGGCGTTGCGTTGCTCACTCTGACCTCAATACCAATACCCTGAGTCGAGGAGTTTACGACAGATGATCTCCTGATGCACCGATTTAGCGGTAAGCTGCGGACGCAGGTTGGCGAGCACAAACTCCAGCGCCCGGTATAATTCGGCATCCTCCCCACCGTCCGGCTGGCTTGGATCCGACCGGAGGTGAGCTGCCAGGGTCTCAAGCTTCACGAGCTTGGCGTGCTTGTCGGCTTTCTCCATCAGGAACG
>WHUE01000080.1 GCA_009377375.1 Alphaproteobacteria bacterium
GGCCTTCGGCGTCCAGCGCCAGCGTCACCTCGCTGACATTGTCGCGGCCGTGATCGTCGGACATGAAGCCCTCCGACCGGTCACAGACCCATTTCACCGGCCGTCCCACCAGCCGCGACGCCCACAGCACGAGCACGAGCTCCGGATAGGTGCCGCCGCGCATGCCGAAGCTGCCGCCCACGTCGCCGGGCACGACGCGCAGGTCGGTTTCCGGAATGCCGAACACCTCGCGCGCGATCTGGTGGCGCAGCGGGTGCGGGTTCTGCAGCCCGGTATGGAGCGTGTAGCGCCCGGTGCGGCGGTCGTAATCGCCGAGGCAGCCGCGCGGCTCCAGCGTCACCGCGGTCACGCGGTTGACCGTGAAGCGGCGCCGGACCACATGCGCGGCCTCCGCGATGGCCGCCTCGGCCGCCGCCCTGTCGCCCTCCTGGTGGAAGAAGCAGATATTGTCGGGGCAGCCGTCCCACACGGCGGGCGCGCCGCCGGCGACGGCCTGGTCGATGGCGCTGATCGCGGGCAGCGGCTCGTACTCCACCTCGATCAGCTCGGCGGCGTCGCGCGCCCGGGCGCGGCTCTCCGCCACCACGAAGGCGACGAGATCGCCGACCAGCCGGACGCGACCCGCCGCCAGCGCCGGGCGGGGCGGGTGGAACATCGGCCCGCCGTCAGGGCGCAGCCGCTTCTCCTCGCAGGGCAGCGAGCCGTACTTCTCCGCCGCCCAGTCCTCGCCGGTCAGCACCCGCAGCACGCCGGGCGCGGCCGCGGCCTTCGCCGTGTCGATGCGGTGGATACGCGCATGCGCGTGCGGGCTGCGCGCCACCCAGCCCCAGCACTGGCCGTGCAGGGCCACGTCGTCCAGGAACTCCCCCCGCCCGGTCAGCAGCCGGGGGTCCTCCTCACGCGTCACCGACTGGCCGATCGCGAACTCGCCCATCGTGGAAGCCTCCTTTCCGTCCGGCCTACGCGGCCTTGCCGGCCCTGGCGTCGCGTACCGCGCGCCAGATCCTGTCCGGGGTCAGCGGCATCTCGACATGGCGGACGCCGAGCGGCGCGAGCGCGTTGTTGACCGCGTTCATCACCGCCGCCAGTGCGCCGACGCAGCCGCATTCGCCCACGCCCTTGACCCCCAGCGGGTTGGTCATGGTCGGCACCGAATGGCTGTGCACGTCGATGGCGCACATATCGCCGGCCTTCGGCATGGCGTAATCCATGAACGAGCCGGAGACGAGCTGCCCCGACTCTGGGTCGTACATCTTGTTCTCCATCATCGCCTGGCCCAGCCCCTGGCCGATGCCGCCGTGGATCTGGCCCTTCACCAGCAGCGGATTGATCTGCACGCCGACATCGTCGGCCACGGTGTAGCGCTCGAACGTCACCGTGCCGGTGTCCGGGTCCACCTCGACCTCGCAGACATGGGTGCCGTAGGGGAAGTTGGGCTTCGACGGGGTGTAGGTCGCGGTCTCGTCCAGCCCCGGCTCGATGTCCGGCGGCAGCTTCTGCGGGTTGAAGGCCATGGCGGCGACCTGCTTCAGCGTCATCGCCTTGTCGGTGCCGGCGACTGTGAAGCTGCCCTCGGCGAACTCGATGTCCTCCGGCGCCACCTCCATCGCGTGGGCGGCGAGCTTCTTGCCCTTCTCGACGATCTTGGCCGATGCCATCACCAGGCAGGTGCCGCCCAACGCCGCCGAGCGAGAGCCGAACGTGCCGCGGCCGAACCCCACCCGGTCGGTGTCCCCCTCGACGATGCGGATGTCGTCGGCGTCGATGCCGAGCTGCGAGCCGATGATCTGCTTGTAGGTGACGTCGTGGCCCTGGCCCTGGTCGTTGGTGCCGATCAGCACGGTGACGGTGCCGGACGGGTCGTAGCGGATCTCCGCGCTTTCCACGTTGGGTCCGGCGGCCTGCTCGATGGTGGTGGAGATGCCGAAGCCCCGCAGCTTGCCGCGCGCCTCCGACTCCTTGTGGCGCGACTCGAAGCCCTTGTGGTCGGCGGCCTCCAGCGCCATGTCCATCACCGTCTCGAACTCGCCCACGTCATAGGTGAAGACCAGCCCCGTCCTGAACGGCATCGCGTCGGGCGCAATCATGTTCTGGCGGCGCAGCGCCACCGGGTCCTTGCCGATCTCCTGCGCGGCGATGTCGACCAGCCGTTCGATGACGTAGGACGCCTCGGGCCGCCCCGCGCCGCGATAGGGCGATGTCGACTGGGTGTTGGTGAACACGCCGACGACCTCCACGTGGATCGCCGGCGTCCGGTACACCCCGGCGAGCCCGCCGATATTGGCGACCGGCGGGTTGGGCCCGCCCTTCGACAGGTAGGCGCCGAGCGCGGCGAGGGTCTTCACCCGCATGGCGAGGAAGTTGCCGTCCTCGTCCAGCGCCAGCTCCGCGTCGGTGACGTTGTCGCGCCCGTCCTCGTCGCTCATCAGCCCCTCGGAGCGCATGGCCGCCCACTTGACCGGCCGGCCGGTCTCCTTCGACGCCCACATGCAGACGGCGTATTCGGCGTAGTTGCCGTTCTTCATGCCGAACGCGCCGCCGATATCCTCCGAGATCACCTGGATCGCGTTTTCGGGCACGTCGAACACGTCCCGCGCCAGCACCTGGCGGAGCTGGTGCGGGCTCTGCTGCGGGGCGTAGAGATGCCAGCGGCCGCGGCGGCGGTCGTACTCGGCGTTGCAGCAGCGCGGCTCCATCGAATTGGCGGTCACGCGGCTGATGACGAAGCGCTGGCTGACTACGGTCGCGGCTTTCGCGAACCCGGCATCGGTCGCCTCCCTGTCGCCGAAGAAGCGGACGAAGCATTCGTTGTCGCCGGCCTCCTCCCACAGCACGGGCGCGTCCGGCTCGGTGGCGCGGGCGGTATCGACGATGGCGGGCAGCGGCTCGAAATCGACCTCGATCAGCTCCACGGCGTCGCGCGCCTGCGCGTCGGTCTCGGCGATCACCACGGCGATGGGGTCGCCCACGGTCATCGCCCGCGCGGCCCGCAGCGCCGGCTGCGGCGGGATATAGAGCGGGGAGCCGTCGCGCCGCTTGTGGGGGCCGCCGCTCGGCAGGTCGCCCAGCCCGGCCGCGGCCCAGTCCGCCCCGGTCAGCACCGCGATGACGCCGGGCGCGTCCCTCGCCGCGCTCGTGTCGATGCCGTCGATCGCCGCGTGGGCGTGCGGGCTGCGGAAGAAGGCGGCATGCGCCTGCCGCGGCAGCGTGATGTCGTCCACGTAGCGGCCGTCGCCGCGCAGCAGCCTCGGGTCCTCGGTCCTCGTCACCGACTGTCCTACCGCGTACTGTCCCATACTGCGTGCTCTCCTTGTCTGGCGTTCTCGACGGCCCCCGCGCCGCCGGCCGGGGGCAGGCGGCGCATTCCTCGTCCGCGATGCGGGATGACGCCCGGCGGAGGGCCGGGCGCGCGTTGTTTCCCCTCAATCATAGTCATCCGACGCCGGGGCGACAACGGCGCCGCCCGACAGCACGGTTCATAAACGGGGCGCTTTGGTATATGACACGGCGGGTTCACGGGAAGGACACGATGACCGCAGCGACACTGCCGGACGCCCTGCGCCGCACCCTCTGCGCCCTGATGCTGGGGCTCTGCCTGATGGCCGCCGGCGGGGCCGCGGCGCAGGCGCCCGCGCCCGCCCAGCAGGGCGCGCGGCAGACCCCCCCCGCCGACGGGTCGCTGAAGCCGGAGGAGCTGTCGGAGCAGGAGCTGCGCGACCTGATCGCGACGCTGCAGGACGACGGGGCGCGCGCGAAGCTCATCGCGCGGCTGCAGGTCCTGGCCCGCGCCGGCGCGGAAGAGGAGAAGGAAGAGACGCCCGCGCCCGCATCCGGGATCGGCTCGCGGCTGCTGACGCAGCTTTCGGACCGGGTCGAGGGGGTGAGCGAGGACCTGGTGGCGGGGGCGCGCATCGCGGTCGACCTGCCCCGGCTCTGGGACTGGGGCGCGGACCAGCTCGCGCAGCCGGACAGGCGCGCCCAGTGGTTCCGGATGTTGTGGAAGGCGGCGCTGGTGATCCTCGCGGGGCTGCTGGCCCACTGGCTGGTGCAGCGGCTCCTGCGGCGGATGCGCGCGGCGATGGGCACGCGCGAGGCCGCGGCGGTCTGGGTGCGCATACCGATATTGCTGGCCCGCTTCGCGCTCGACCTGCTGCCGGTCGCGGCGTTCCTCGGCGTCGCCTACGCGCTGCTGGCGGCGCTGGAGCCGGCGCGCGCGGTGCGGGACGTCACGCTGGTGCTGATCGAGGCCATTGTCGTCGCGCGGCTGGTCACGGTGGCGGCCCGGCTGGTGCTGGCGCCGCGCGCGGGCGGGCTGCGGCCGGTGCCGCTCGGCGACGAGGACGCCAACTACGCCTTCATCTGGGTCCGCCGCCTGACCGTGGTCGGCGTCTACGGCTATTACGGCGCCGAGGCGGCGCGGGCGGTGGGGCTGCCGGCGGCGGGCGTCGCCGCGCTGCAGCATCTCGTCGGGCTGCTGTTCCTGCTGATGACCATCGTGTTCGTGCTGCAGAACCGGCACGGCGTCGCCGCATGGCTGCGCGGGCCCGACCGCGCGTCGCTGCGCGTGGTGCGGGCGCGGTTCGCCGACGTCTGGCACGTGCTGGCGATCCTTTACCTGGTTGCGCTGTATCTCGTCTGGGTGCTGGCGGTGGAGGACGGTTTCCGCTTCCTTATCACGGCAACGCTGCTCAGCCTGATGATCCTGGCCGCGACCCGGATCGCCATCCTCGGCCTGCGGCGCGGGGCGGGACGGCTGTTCTCCCTCCGCGACGAGGTGCGGGCGCAGCACCCGGAGCTTCAGGCGCGGACCAACCGCTATCTGCCGATCGTGGAGCGCAGCGGCATTCTGGTGATAGACGTCGTCGCCGCCTTCGCGATTCTCGAGGCCTGGGGGGTCGATTCCTTCGCCTGGCTGGCCACGCCGGTGGGCCAGCGCGTCACCAGCAGCGCGCTGGCCATCGCCGGGTTCGTCGTCGGCGCCCTCGTCATCTGGGAAGGCGCCAGCGCGGCCATCGAACGCTATCTCGCCCGGCAGGCGGACGGCGCCGGGTCGGGACGGATCGGCACGCGGGCGCGCACGCTGCTGCCGCTGTTCCGCACCGCACTGATGGCGCTTCTGATCACCGTCGTGGCGCTGGTCGCGCTGTCGGAGCTCGGCGTCAACATCGCGCCGCTGCTCGCCGGCGCCGGCGTCATCGGACTGGCCATCGGGTTCGGCGCGCAGACGCTGGTGAAGGACATCATCACCGGCGTCTTCATCCTGCTGGAGGACCAGATCGCGGTCGGCGACGTGGTCAGGGTCGGCAGCCATGCCGGGCTGGTCGAGAAGCTGACGCTGCGCACGATCCGGTTGCGCGACCTGGCCGGCAACGTGCATCTGGTGCCGTTCAGCGAGGTCTCCACCGTCGAGAACATGACCAAGGACTACTCGCGCTACGTGTTCGACGTCGGCGTCGCCTATCGCGAGGACACGGACAGGGTGGTCGAGCTGCTGCAGCGGATCGGCGCCGAGATGCAGGAGGAAGAAGAGTTCAGGAACCTGATCCTCGAGCCGCTGGAGGTGCTGGGCGTCGATTCCTTCGGCGACAGCGCGGTGGTCATCAAGGCGCGCATCACCACCAGGCCGATCCAGCAGTGGAAGGTCGGGCGCGAATTCAACCGGCGCATGAAGAAGCTGTTCGACGAGGAGGGCATCGAAATCCCGTTCCCGCATCGCACGCTGTATTTCGGCGCGCTGAAGGACGGCACCGCGCCGCCCGCCTTCGTGACGCTGGACGATCGTCCCGCGCCCTCGGCCGGCGCGGACGGCGGTGCGGACGAGGGCCCGCCGCCCGAGTTGCCGCCGCCTTCGGCCACGCCCGATCCTGACGGCAAGGACGGCTGACCGTGATTCCGCCCCGGCCCCGCGCGATCGGCCCCGTCAACTGGATGGGGCTGGCCACGCATCTGGACAAGGAGATCCGCCGCTTTCTCAAGGTCGGGCTGCAGACGCTGCTGGCGCCGGTGGTCACCACGCTGCTCTTCCTCGCCATCTTCACCCTGGCTTTGGGGCGCGCGATGGAGACGGTGGCCGGCGTGCCCTTCGTGGAATTCCTCGCCCCCGGCCTGATCATGATGGCGGTGATCCAGAACAGCTTCGCCAACACGGCGACCTCGCTGATGAGCGCCAAGATCCAGGGCAATATCGTCGACGTGCTGATGCCGCCGCTGAACGCCGCCGAGCTGACCTTCGGATTCGCCGTTGGCGGCGCCGTGCGCGGCGTCATGGTCGCCATCTGCGTCGGGCTCGCCATCTGGCTCTTCGCGCCGATGCGCCTGCACGCGCCGGCGCTGGTGGCCTTCCACGTCATCGGCGCGGCGATGCTGCTGTCGATGCTGGGGCTGGCGACCGGAATCGTATGCGAGAAGTTCGACCACCAGGCCTCTGTCAGCAACTTCGTGGTCATGCCGCTGTCGTTCCTGTCCGGCACGTTCTATTCGATCGACCGGCTGCCGCCGTTCTGGCAGGAGGTCGCGCTCTACAACCCGTTCTTCTATATGATCGACGGGTTCCGCTACGGCTTCATCGGCCACGCGGACGCCTCGCTGGCTGTCGGGATCGCGGTGGTGTGTGCGCTGAACGCGGCGATGTGGGCCGCATGCCACATCATGTTCGCGACCGGATACCGGCTGAAAAGCTGACCGCCGCGCCCCTTCAGCGGCGTTGACACGGCGCGGGCCCGGCTCCTATTTTCCGCGCTTTCCGAAAGGCAGGGCGCGGGTGCGCGCCATTGAGGACAAGATGGTCATTCCAGCAGTGATGCCGTCATACGCCCGCGCCGACATCGCGTTCGAGCGCGGCGAGGGCGCCTGGCTCTACGCCACCGACGGGCGGCGCTTCCTGGATTTCGCCTCCGGGATCGCGGTGACCGCGCTGGGCCACAACCACCCGCATCTGGTCCGGACGCTGACGGAACAGGCCGGCAAGCTCTGGCACTGCTCCAACCTGTTCCATATCCCGGACCAGGAGCGGCTGGCCGAACGGCTGGTCGCCGACAGCTTCGCCGATACCGTGTTCTTCGCCAATTCGGGGGCCGAGGCGACCGAGGGCGGCATGAAGCTCATCCGCAGGTACCACGACGCCACGGGGAACCCGGACCGCTACCGCATCGTCGCCTTCGAGGGCAGCTTCCACGGCCGCACCCTGGCCGGCATCTCGGCGGGTGCGAACAAGGCGCACCAGGCCGGGTTCGGGCCGCTGGTCGACGCCTTCGACCATGTCGCGTTCGGCAACCTCAACGAGGTCCGCGACGCGATCGGCCCGGAGACCGCGGCGATCCTGGTCGAGCCGGTGCAGGGGGAGGGCGGCATCCGTCCGGCCGATCCAGCCTTCCTCCGCGGCCTGCGCGAGGCCTGCGACGAGTACGGGCTGCTGCTGTTCTTCGACGAGGTCCAGACCGGTGCGGGCCGCACCGGGCGGCCGTTCGCCTACGAGTGGTCGGGCATCGCCCCCGACGTGATGGCGCTGGCCAAGGGGCTCGGCGGCGGATTCCCGGTGGCCGCGGTCCTCGCCACCGAGAAGGCGGCGCAGGGCATCGGCCCCGGCAGCCACGGCAGCACGTTCGGCGGCAATCCGCTGGCCATGGCGGTCGCCAACGCGGTGCTCGACGTGATGCTGGAGGACGGGTTTCTCGCCAATGTGCGCGTCCAGGGCGAGGCGCTGCAACGCCGGGTGGGCGCGCTGGTCGCCGCCGCGCCGAAGGTGGCGGACGCGGTGCGCGGCCTCGGGCTTCTGGTGGGCATCCACTGCGTCGCCCCGGCGGGCGAGGCGGTGGCGGCGCTGCGGGCGGAAGGGCTGCTGACGGTGCCGGCGGCGGACAATGTGGTGCGCCTGCTGCCGCCGCTCGTCATCGGCGAGGCGGAGCTGGACGCGGCCTGCGGCATGATCGAATCCGCCTTCGCGAAGCTGTCGTCGTGACGGAGGTCCGGCACTTCCTCGATCTCGACCGGATTCCGGGCGATGTGCTGCGGCGCATCCTCGACCTCGCCGCCGCCTGCAAGCGGGGCGAGGCGCTGGGCGGCGCGCCGCTCGCGGGCAGGAGCCTGGCGATGATTTTCGAGAAGCCGTCGACGCGGACCCGCGTCTCGTTCGAGGTCGCGATCGCCCAGCTCGGCGGCAGCGCGGTGGTGCTGACGCCGACCGAGATGCAGATCGGGCGCGGCGAGACCATCGCGGATACCGCGCGGGTGCTGTCGCGCTACGTCCACGCGGTGATGATGCGCACCAACGACCCGGAAAAGCTGGCGGAGCTGGCCCGCCACGCCACCATCCCGGTGATCAACGGGCTGACCGACCGGTCGCACCCGTGCCAGCTCATGGCCGATGTGATGACCTTCGAGGAGCTGAAGGGCCCGATCGCCGGCCGGACGGTCGCGTGGACGGGCGACGGCAACAACATGACCCTGACCTGGGCGCAGGCCGCGGCGCGGTTCGGATTCGCCCTGCGCATCGCCTCGCCGCCGGAGCTGGCGCTGCCCGAGGACGAGCTCGCCTGGGCGCGCGAGGAGGGCGCGAACATCTTCACCACCACGAATCCCGCCGAGGCGGCGGAGGGCGCCGACTGCGTCGTCACCGACACCTGGGTGTCGATGGGCGACGCGCAGGCCGAGCGCCGCCAGCGCCTGCTCGACCCCTACCGCGTGGACGAGGCGCTGATGCGCCGCGCCGAGGACGATGCGATCTTCCTCCACTGCCTGCCGGCGCATCGGGAGGAGGAGGTGTCGACCGGGGTGATGGACGGGCCGCAATCGGCGGTCTGGGACGAGGCGGAAAACAGGCTCCACGCGCAGAAAGCGATCCTCGCCTGGTGCATGGGTGCGGTGCCGGCATGATCGGAAACCGCAGCGCCCTGCTTCTCGACGACCTGGTCCAGCCCTTTCAGATCGAGTCCATGGCGGCGCAGGGGCGGTTCGTCCGGCTGGGCAAGTCGGTCGACAACGTGCTGACCGCGCATGACTACCCGGAGTCGGTCGCCGCGCTGCTCGGCGAGGCGCAGGCGCTGGCCGGGCTGCTGGCCGGCGCGTTCAAGTATGACGGCGTGCTGACCGTGCAGGTGAAGGGCGATGGCCCGGTGACCCTGCTGGTCGCCGATGTCACCAGCGACGGGGCGATGCGCGGCTACGCCCAGTACGACGCAGACCGCGTGCGCGCGCTGGAGGCTTCCGGGCCGGACGCGGTCAGCGCCGCCCCGGTGGCGCGGCTGCTCGGCAGCGGCTACCTCGCCTTCACGGTCGACCAGGGGGCGGAGCACCAGCGCTATCAGGGCATCGTCGAGCTCGAAGGGACGACGCTGGCCGATTGCGCCCATGCCTATCTGCACCGGTCGGTGCAGATGGATGCGGCCATCAACCTCGCGGTCGGGCGGGTGCCGGCGGGGCCGGGCGGCGAAACCTGGCGCGCCGGCGGGCTGATGGTCCAGCGCATGGCGGATGGGGGCCGGCTTCAGCGCCAGTCCGGCGAGGCGCGCGATTCCCTCGACGACGACGCATGGCGCCGCGCCGTGGTGCTGATGAAGAGCTGCTCGCGCGACGAGCTGCTGGACCAGCGGCTGAACCCTGACGACCTGCTGTTCCGCCTGTTCCACGAGGACGGGGTGCGCGTGTTCGAGCCTTCCTCGGTGGAGATGCGCTGCCGCTGCTCGCGCGCGCGGGTCGAAAACGTCCTGCGCTCCTTCCCGCGGACCGAGATCGAGTCGATGAAGGTGGAGGACCGCGTCGTGGTCACCTGCGAATTCTGCAACGCCGAGTACGGGTTCGACGACGATCAGCTCGAGCGGCTCTACCGCGATTGAGCCGCCGCCGGCTAGATTTTTCTTGCGCGACTCATCCCGTGGCCCAAGATAGACCATCATGCAGATCGCGTGCCGCAGCCTTTCCCGGTTCCGCCTCGCCGCCCTCGCCGCGGCGGGCGCCGCGCTGCTCGGGCTTGCCGGCTGCGAGACGCCGGCGCCGGGAAACAGTTTTCCGGAGATCGGCTACAGCCACCTGCCGCAGCTCAGCCTGGCGGTGGGCCGCATCGATATCGTTCAGGAATACCGCCCGTCGGCGAAGCCGCCCCATGTGGAGCACATGTTCCCGGTGCGCCCGGCCGCGGCCGCGGAAAGATGGGCGCGCGACCGGCTGAAGGCCGCGGGCGGGCCGGGCGAGCTGCGCGTCGTCATCGTGCGCGCCGCGGTGGTCGAGGTGCCGCTGAAGCAGAGCGGGGGCGTCCGGGGCGCGTTCACCAACGAGCAGGCCGAACGTTACGACGGCGAGATGGAAATGCGGCTGGAACTCACCGCGCCGGAGGCGAGCGGGACCGTCTCGGCCCGCGCCGAGCGCCGCCGCACCGTGCCCGAGGACATCACCCTCGCCGACCGCGAGAAGGTCTGGTTCCAGCTCACCGAGGCGATGATGAACGACCTCAACGAATCGCTGGAACGCCAGGTGAAAAAGAACTTCGCCAACTGGCTGCGCTAGAGTCCGATCCACCTGAATAGAAGCACCTGCGCGCACCCCCACACCATCGATCGGGGGCCGGGGCCTTTTGCGGCGGGGGTGTGGAGCTTCGCTTGCCCGATGCTGCGGCATCGCGCTGCGCCACGCTCCTGTCCCCGACGCAAAATGCCCGCGGCGCAGGCGGTTCTATTTAGGTGGATCAGCCTCTCGGCGCCCGCATTTCGTGACCGGCCCGAGGACAACCATGACGGCGTCACCCCCGCCAGAACGACGGCAGGAACAGGACCAGCACGGTGAACAGCTCCAGCCGGCCGAGCAGCATGCCGGCGGATAGCACCCATTTGGCGGCGTCCGGCAGCGCCGCGAAGGTGCCGGCGGGGCCGATGATGTGGCCCAGCCCGGGCCCGACATTGCTGATCGAGGTGGCCGCGCCCGACATCGCGGTGATGAAATCCAGCCCGAGCGCCCCCAGCAGAAGGGCGATCGCCCCGAACGCGGTGAAGTAAAGCAAGACGAAGACCATCACCGATTCGGCGATCTCGTCGGTGATGGGCTGGCGGTTGTAACGGGGCACGAACACGCCGTGCGGCTGTATCAGGCGCCTGAGCTGGGCCATGGCGATGGCGTACATCACCTGGAAGCGGAAGATCTTGATGCCGCAGGAGGTCGAGCCGGCGCAGCCGCCGACGAACATCAGGACGAACATGACGACGAGGGGAAACGTTCCCCAGGCCTGGAAATCCGCCGAGGCGTAGCCGGTTCCCGTCATGATCGAGACGACGTTGAAGGACGACGCCACCGCGGCGTCGAAGATCGACATGTCCAGCCGGGCCCAGAGCCACCACGCCACCGCGAAGGAGGAAAGGAACGCGGTGGCGAGAAACCAGTGGACCTGCGAATCGCGGAACAGCGCCACGGATCCTTCGCGCACGCTGCGCAGATACAGCAGAAACGGCAGCGCCCCGGCGACCATCCCGGCGGTCAGGAATATCTCGATCCAGGGGTTCTGGAAGAAAGCGGCGGAATTGTCGGAGCTGGAAAAGCCGCCGGTCGCGATGGTGGTCATGGCGTGGGCGATGGCGTGGAAGCTGTCGGCGCCCAGCATCCACAGTCCCAGCCACCAGATGCCGGTGAGCGCGATGTAGATCACCGTCACGCCCAGCGCGATCTGCCCGGCGCGGGGCAGCACCTTGTCCTGGGTCTCGAACGCCTCGACCCGGAAGAGCTGCATGCCGCCGACCCGCAGGATAGGCATGACGGAAATCGCCATGACGATGATCCCGACGCCGCCCAGCCATTGCAGCAGCGCGCGCCAGATCAGGATGCCCTTCGGCGCCGCGTCCAGCCCGACGATGACCGTCGAGCCGGTGGTGGTGATGCCCGACATCGCCTCGAAGAACGAGTCGGTGTAGCTCATCTCCAGGTCGGAAAACGCGAAGGGCAGCGCGGCGAAGGCGGTCAGCACCAGCCAGCTCATCGTCGTCATCACGAAGGCCTGGCGGATCGACAGCTTCCGGATCGGGACCCGGTTGGTCAGGATCAGCACCACCCCGATGAACAGCGTCAGGCAGCCGGCGCCCGCGAACACCTGCCAGTCCGGATGGGCGTGCATGACGTCGATGGCGAACGGCACCAGCATCGCGACGGCCAGCGTCGTCAGCAGGATTCCGACAACGAACAGGATGGGACGGAAATCGATCATCGGCCGCTAATGCTTATCGGTGCGTCTTGTTGTTCGGCTCTGCGCCTGCGGGCGCACCTTAGCGGATAATGCGCCGGCGCGTTATCCGTTGTGTCTCCGTCACGCGGCCGCCGCCCGTCAGTCGAAGTGGCCGGCGCCCGAGGTCGGGTTGCCGATGGCGGCGAGGAACTCGCGCCGCGTCGAGGCGTCGTCGCGGAACGCGCCGATGAGCTGGCTGGTCACCATGGTCAGCCCGTTCTTGTGCACGCCGCGCGTGGTCATGCAGCCGTGCAGGGCCTCGATCACCACGCCGACGCCCTGCGGGCGAAGCTCGTCGTTCAGCGCGTTGGCGATCTGCGCCGTCATGCGTTCCTGGATCTGCAGCCGCTTGGCGTAGGCGTCGACCAGCCGCGCCAGCTTGCTGATGCCGATCACGCGCTTGTCCGGCAGGTAGCCCACATGGGCCTTGCCGATGATCGGCGCCATGTGATGCTCGCAATGGGATTCGAAGCGCACGTTGCGCAGGATCACCATCTCGTCGTAGCCCTCGACCTCCTCGAAGGTGCGCGCCAGGATCTTGGTCGGGTCGGTCTTGTAGCCGGAGAACCATTCGGTATAGGCGGTGGTGACGCGCTGCGGCGTGTCCCTCAGCCCCTCGCGGTCGGGGTTCTCGCCGGCCCAGCGCAGCAACGTGCGGACGGCATCCTCCGCTTCCTTGCGGGTGGGGCGGGGGAGGTCGGTCCCGGGGGCGATTTCGGCGCCAAGGGCGCTCTTCGATACGGCCACGGCGGCGTTCCTTTCTCCAGTGGCATCCCGCACCGGCGCGCGGCGGGATGGGGTCGATGTCCGGGCCGCGCCGCGGACGGCGCGGGGGACTCAGTTGATGTGGCGCGCCTGGTGCGGGCTGTCCAGCGAGAAGGCCGGAATCTCCACCTCGAACCGCTCGCCGGCGGGGGTTTCCATCTCGTAGCTGCCCATCATGATGCCCGACGGCGTGCCCAGCGGCGTGCCGCTGGTGTATTCGTAGGACTGGCCGGGAGCGAGCGTCGGCTGCTCGCCGACCACGCCTTCGCCGCGCACTTCCTGGCTGCGGCCCATCGCGTCGGTGATGCGCCAGTAGCGGTTGAGAAGCTGCACGGTCTCCGCGCCGCTGTTCTCGATCTTCACCTGATAGGCCCAGACGTAATGGTCCTCGGAAGGCGACGACTGGTCCTCCAGGTAGATCGGCTCCACGGTAACGCGGATTTCGCGGGTGATGGCGGAATACATGACGGTCTTCGCTCGGGTCGTGACGTCGGTGCGGGGGCCGGCGCATCGGCCGGCCCCTTCCGTAATCCATAGTACGGGCCCTGCCGCATTACAACCACCGGGCGGCGCGCGCAGGCCCGTGGGTCAGCCCGCCTTCTTCAGCGCCTGCTCGATGTCCTCCTTCAGGTCCTCGGCGTCCTCCAGCCCGATGGACAGCCGCACGAACCCGTCGGTGATGCCGAGATGCACGCGCTCCTCGGCGCCGATGCGCTGATGCGTCGTCGTCGCCGGATGGGTGGCGAGGCTCTTGGAATCGCCGAGGTTGTTGGAGATGTCGACCAGCCGCAGCGCGTTCATGAAGCGGAAGGCGCGGTCCTTGCTGCCGCCGAGATCGAGGCAGACGACGCTGCCGAACCCGGTCATCTGCCGGGCCGCCAGCGCGTGCTGGGGATGGCTTTCGAGCCCCGGATACAGCGTGCGCCCGACCTCGGCGCGCGCCTCCAGGAAGGCGGCGATCTTCGCCGCGTTGGCGCAGTGGCGCTCGACGCGCAGCTCCATCGTCTCCAGTCCCTTCAGCAGCACCCAGGCGTTGAACGGGCTCATCGACGGGCCGGTGTGGCGGTAGAAGGCGCTGAGCTTGTCGTCGACGAAGGCCTTCGTGCCGAGGATCGCGCCGCCCATGCAGCGGCCCTGGCCGTCGATATGCTTGGTCGCGGAATAGGCGACGATGTCGGCGCCGAGCTCCAGCGGCTTCTGCAGCAGCGGCGTGGCGAACACGTTGTCGACCACCAGCAGCGCGCCCGCCTCGTGCGCCAGCGTGGCCACCGCCCGCAGGTCGATGATCTCCAGCCCCGGGTTGGACGGGGTCTCCAGGAACACCGCCGCCGTCGGCTTCTTCAACGCGTCGCGCCACTGGTCCAGATCGGTGCCGTCGACGATCTCGGTCTCGATGCCGTAGCCCGGCAGGATGTCGGTCAGCATGTAGAGGCACGACCCGAACAGCGCGCGCGATCCCACCACGCGCTGCCCCGCCTTGACCCAGCTCGCGATGGAGGCGAACACCGCGGCCATGCCGCTGGCGGTCGCCCGGCAGGCCTCCGCGCCCTCCAGCAGGCACATGCGGTCCTGGAACATCTCGTTGGTCGGGTTGCCGTAGCGGGAATAGATGAAGCGCTCGACCTCGTTCTTGAACGCCGCCTCCGCGTCCTCGGCCCGGTCGTAGACGAAGCCCGAGGTCATGAAGATGGCCTCGCCGGTCTCCTGGAACTGGCTGCGGCGCGTGCCGCCGCGCACCAGCCGGGTCTGCGGGCGCCAGGACTTCTCGTGCTTCTCGACTGTCATCGTGCTTCTCCCTCGCGCAGCCGCGCGAAACAAAAAAACCCCGACCGGGAAGGGTCAGGGCATGCGCGCTCCAACCTTTTAGCGGATTGTTTTACGTGGCCGCAAGCCGGTCGGCTCAAATCACCACGGGAAGGGCCTGTTTAGCGCCGGCGGATACGCGCGTCAAGATCGGGCGCGGGCGGCGGGTGGGCCGCCCGGCGGCCCCGACGGGGAAACATTCCCGAGGCGGCCTCGTTGGACAGGGATGCCCCGCAAGGATTCTCTTCCTTCGCCCGCCGGCAGGACAGCGGCTTTCGCCCGTGCCTCCCCTCCGTAAAATCCGACCCAAACCTCCGTGACGGCCGCCGCTTCGCCGGGCCACGGCACGGCAGCCCGCCTCCGGTCCGGCGCCAGGCACGGGTTGATCCTCGGTTTCATTTTGTATATTTTTGTAAATTCATTCAAAAATAGAACATATAGGAGGTTAAACCCAGGTTATGCATACTGAAGAACGACAACATCGTATAGACAGGTTCTCATTTTACGGAGGGTTGTTTCTCGTTACGGCTGCAACACTGATGTTGCAGCTTATACAGACAAGAATACTTTCAGTTGTCGCGTGGTATTATTTAGCATTTTTTGTAATCAGTATTGCAATGTTTGGCCTGATGGCGGGCGCGGTTTGGGTCTATCTGCGGCGCGACCGCTTCAGCGAAGCGACGCTGTCGCACGATCTGACCTACTTCACCTCCGCCTTCGCGCTCACCGCCGTCCTGTCCTTCGCCGTGCAGCTGACGTTGCCGCCGCTCGCCGAGGTCAGCTTCCTCGCTATACTGATCTGGGCGGAGCTCGCCATATGCCTCGCGGTGCCGTTCTTCTTTTCCGGCGTCGTCGTCTCGCTGGCGCTCACCCGCAGCCCCTACCCGATCGGGCGCGTCTACGGCGTGGACCTCGTGGGCGCCGCGGTCGGCTGCGTGGGCGTGCTTGTCCTGCTGGATACCGTCGGCGGTCCGGCGGCCGTGCTGTGGGTCGGGGTCATCGTCGCCCTCGCCGCCTTTCTCTTCTCGATCTCGCGGATCGGCGCCGCGGGGCCCGCGAAGGCCCCGTTCGCCGGGCTGATGAGACGGCCGCTGGCGATCGCCGTGGCGCTGGTCGGCGTGGTGCTGGTCAACGATCTGGTGAGTCCCTGGGGCCTTCATCCCCTGTTCGTTAAGGGCAAGGTGGAGCGGCTGGACGACCGCCTGTACGAGGAATGGAACTCCTTTTCGCGGGTGGTGGTGTTCGACATCGACGATCCGAGGCCGCACATGTGGGGGCCGTCCCCCAACTACGCGGCGGAGGACTGGTCGGTCGAGCAGCGCGGCATGAATATCGACGGCGCGGCCGGCACCACCGCCTACAAGATCGGCGGCGATGTGGGGAAGGCGGCGTTCCTGAGATACGACGTGACCAACCTCGCCTATTTCCTGTCGGACCGGAAACGCGCCGCCGTGATCGGTGTGGGCGGCGGTCGCGACCTCCTGAGCGCGCGGCTCTTCGAAATCCCGGACATCACCGGCGTGGAGATCAATCCCATCCTCCAGCGCCTGCTGACCCGCGAGCCGGGATTCGCCGATTACACCGGCATCGGCGACATGGACGGCATCAGGGTCGAGGTCGACGAGGCCCGCAGCTGGTTCGCCCGCAGCGACGAGCAGTTCGACGTCATTCAGATGTCCCTCGTCGACACCTGGGCCGCCACCGGGGCCGGTGCCTACTCGCTCAGCGAGAACGGTCTTTATACGGTGGAAGGCTGGCTCACCTTCCTCGAGCGGCTCGCGCCGGATGGCGTGTTCACCGTGAGCCGCTGGTACGCGCCGGAGCGGGTGGAGGAGACCGGCCGCATGATCAGCCTCGCCGTCGCGACCGCGTTCGCGGCCGGCGCCGACGACCCGAAGCGGCACATTTTCCTTGCCAGCTCCGACCGCGTGGCCAGTCTCGTGCTGTCCCGCGAGCCGCTTTCGGAGCGCAAGATCGGAGAGCTGGAAGCGGCCGCCGACGAGATGGGCTACACGATCCTGGTCAGCCCGAGCGGAGAGCCGGCGACGGACATCCTCCGGCGGATCGTCTCGGCGGGGAGCGAGCGGGAACTCCTGCGCCGCACCTCGGGCGGGCCGCTCGACCTCACGCCGCCGACGGACAACAGGCCGTTCTTCTTCAACCTGTTGCCCCTCAACGACCCGGTGCAGACGATCGGTCTGGCGTTCGGAGGCGGCAGGGAAGGCGTCGTGAGCGGAAACCTTTATGCCACGGCCACGCTGCTGATCCTGTTCCTGGTCTCCGCGCTGCTGGTGCTGACGACGATCGTCGTCCCGCTGCGCCCGGCCGTCGCGGATGTCGGCAAGCGGCTGGCATGGGGCGGAACCGCCTATTTCTTCCTGATCGGCGTCGGCTTCATGATGGTGGAGATCGGCCTGCTGCAGCGGATGGGCGTGTTCCTGGGCCACCCGATCTATTCGCTCAGCGTGGTGCTGTTCTCGATCATCCTCACCACCGGGATCGGCAGCATGGTCTCGGACCGGCTACGGCTCGACAGCAGAGGCAGGCTGGCCGCCTGGGCCGCGGTCACCGGGGGATACCTCCTCGCCCTGCCGTTCTGGTTGCCCTCCGTCCTGCTCGCCTTCGACGGGGCGTCGTTGATGGCGCGCGCCGCCCTCTGCGTGGCCACGATCGCGCCGGCCGGACTGCTCATGGGGTTCGGCTTTCCCACCGGCATGCGGCTCGTCTCCGCCGTGGATCGCAAGCCGACGCCCTGGTTCTGGGGGATCAACGGGGCGGCTGGGGTGCTCGCGGCATCCCTGGCGGTGGCGGTCAGCATCGCGCTCGGAATCGGCACGACCTACGTCATCGGCGCGCTCTGCTATCTGCTGCTTGTTCCGGCGGCGATGACGATCGGGTTCCGCCCGGCTACGGCGCCCGCGTCGCCGGGATGAGCCGGGGGCGGTCGCGAAAAGTTTAGGTGCGCGTGTGCTCGCCTTCCGCTAACCAGTCCGCTAACCGGAAGGTCGGGAAACCAGCGGACGCAGCGCCTTGGACACGGGAACGATCGTCGCCGTCGCGCCGTGGGCGGTGCTCGCCGGGTATTGCATGCTGGTCTGGCTGTTCAGCCCGCGCCGGGCTTCGCCGCTGCAGTTCTTCACCGGGTCGGGCGAGGCGGGCGGCGCGCCGTCGCTCTGGGTGCTGGTGGCCAGCGCGGCGATCACCTGGATCTTCGCCAAGTCGATCGCCAACGCGGCGAGCCTCGGCTATGCGTTCGGCCCCGTCGGCGGGGTCGGCTACGCGCTCTACTACCTGTCCTTCGCGGTCGCCGCCGTGGCGGTCTACTTCCTGCGCACGCGCGGCGGCCACCGCTCGCTCTCCGCCTTCCTGGTCGACAAGTACGGGCCGCTCTGCGCCCGGATGTTCCTGATCGCCGTCGCGGTGCGGCTGTTCAACGAGGTGTGGTCGAACACCAAGGTCGGCGCGCTCTATTTCGGCGCCGAGGGCTCCGGCGGCTACTGGGCGGCGGCGGCGGCGATCACGGCGTTCACCGTCTACTACACCTGGCGCGGGGGCCTGCGCTCGTCGCTGCTGACCGACGCCGGGCAGATGCTTCTGGCCGCGGTGCTGCTGTCGGTGGTCCTCGTCGTCGTGCTGCCGCCGCTGGCGGCGCGGGGCCTGCCGCAGGTCGCGCCGGAGGTCTCGCTGGCCGGGCTCACCTTCTGCGCGCTGGCGGCGGTGCAGGTGCTGTCCTACCCGTTCCACGATCCGGTGATGACCGACCGCGCCTTCCTCACGAAGCCGGCCGCGATGGTGAAGGGGTTCCTGGCCGCCGGGCTGATCTCCGGCGGCTTCATCCTGCTGTTCTCCTCCGTCGGGGTCTACGCCCGCGCCTTCGGGCTCGAGGGCGAGCCGGCGGTGTCGGTGCCGGCGTCGCTCGGCCTGCCGATGCTGCTGATCTTCAACGCGGTCATGCTGACCAGCGCGGGCTCGACCCTCGATTCCACCTTCGCCAGCACGGCCAAGCTGGCGGCGGTCGACTGGGCCGACCGGCGCGGCCCGCCGGATGCGCGCCAGCGGCGTCTGGGGCGCGCAGCGATGGCGGTCATCGCCGTCATCGGCAACGCGCCGCTGTTCGCGATCTATCTCGGCGACGGCGTGGGGCCGGCGGTGATCGCGGCGACCACGATCAGCGGCACCATGGTGATGGGGCTGGCGCCGATCTTCCTGCTGTCCTTCCTGCCCGGGGCGGGGCCGGCGAGCTTCCACCTCGCCTTCTGGCCCGGCCTCGCTTTCGGCGCGGTCAAGACAATGGAGGCGGCGACCGCCACCGCGATCTTCCCGGCCTGGCTCGATATCGGCGGCGGCGCGTACGCCGACGATCTCGGGATCAACGTCTGGGGGCTGGCCTTCTGTACCGCGGGCTACGTCGCCGGCGCGCTGCTGTTCGGCCGCCGGGTTCCGGCGGGGCGGGCCCGCGCGCCCAGCGCGTAGAGCATCCACAGCACGGCGGAAAGCACCGCCCCCGCCCCGGCCTGGTGCGCGATGGCCAGCGGCAGCGCCACCGCCGAGAGCAGCGTCGCGATGCCGAGCCCCGTCTGGATCAGCGCCGCCCCGGCGACCAGCGCCGCGGCCCGGCGGGCCCGGCGCCCGGTACCGGCGCGCGCCGCGCGCAGCGCCACCAGCAGCGCGCCGAGCGCGAGCCCGATCCCCAGCGCCCGGTGGGTGAACTGCACCGCCGCCGTGTTCTCGCCGAAATTGACCCACCAGGGCGCCAGCGTGAAGAATCCCGGCGGGACCAGCCTTCCGTCCATCAGCGGAAAGGTGTTGTAGGCGAGCCCGGCGTCGATGCCGGCGACCAGCGCGCCCCAGGTCACGGTGAGCGCGGTCCAGCCGAGCAGCAGCATCGCGGGCGCGCGTAGCGCGGCCTCGGCCGCCCCGGCGGCGGGGCGCGGGACCAGCGCGCGCAGGCTCTCCCACAGCAGCAGCCCGTAGATCAGGAAGGCGAGGCCGAGATGCGCCGCCAGCCGGTACTGGCTCACCTCCGGATGGTCGATCAGCCCGCTCTGCACCATGTACCAGCCGAGCCCGCCCTGCGCCGCGCCCAGCGTCAGCAGTCCGGCCAGCCGCCAGCGCAGCCCGCCCGGCAGCCTGCCGCGGGTCCAGAACCAGGCCAGCGGCAGCGCGAAGGCGACGCCGATGATCCGCCCCCACAGCCGGTGCAGGTATTCCAGCCAGAAGATGCGCTTGAAGTCCTCGATCCCCATCCAGAAGTTCAGCCGGCGGAATTCGGGGCTGTCGCGGTAGCCGTCGAAGACGGACTGCCAGGCCGCTTCCGTCATCGGCGGCAGCCAGCCGGTGACCGGCCGCCACTCGGTCATCGACAGCCCGGATTCGGTCAGCCGCGTGGCCCCGCCCAGCACCACCATGGCGAACACCATCGCCGCGCAGACCGCTAGCCACAGGCCGACCGCGCGCGGCGCGGCGGGCGGCGGGGCGGGGCGGTCGGCGGCGGTTGCGGCGGTCATGGCGCAACGCATAGG
>WHUE01000081.1 GCA_009377375.1 Alphaproteobacteria bacterium
CTATGGCCGGCCCGGCGCGACCGAGGACGAGATCGTCACCGCCGCGAAATCCGCCGGCGCGCACGGCTTCATCGAAAAGCTCGCCCACGGCTACGATACCCATGTCGGCGGGCGCGGCATGAAGCTGTCCGGCGGGCAGCGCCAGCGCATCGCGATCGCGCGGGCGATGCTGAAGAACGCGCCGATCCTGCTGCTGGACGAGGCCACCTCGGCGCTGGACACCGAGACCGAGCGCCAGGTCCAGGCGGCGCTGGCGGTGCTGATGAAGGGGCGCACCACCATCGTCATCGCGCACCGGCTGTCGACCGTGGTCAATGCCGATACGATCTTCGTCATGGAGTCCGGGCGGGTGGCGGAGACCGGGACCCATGCCGCGCTGCTGGCCCGCGGCGGCGCCTACGCCCGGCTGTACGCCATGCAGTTCGCCGATCAGAACGAGGCGCCCGCCGCGGCGAGCGCGCGGGGCTGAGCGTGGCCTCGCTCAAATCCATATTGCGGCAGCCGGCGCCGCGCGCCATCGCCTGCTGGCTGATCGGGAACTATATCCGGCTCTGCCGCGCCACCGGGCGCTGGACCGTGGAGGGCGCGGAGGTTCCCGAACGGCTGATCGCGGAGGGCAACTCGTTCCTCGTCGCGCTGTGGCACGGCCGCATCCTGATGCTGACCACCGCCTGGACCTTCGCGCCGCGGCTCAGCATGGTGATCTCGCAGCATCCCGACGGGCAGCTCATATCGCGCGCGGTCGCCCCGCTCGGCATCCATACGCTGACCGGCTCCAGCTCGCGCGGCGGGGCCACCGCGCTCCGGACCATGGTCCGCGCGCTGCGCAGCGGCGAATGCGTGGGCGTGACGCCGGACGGGCCGCGCGGGCCGCGCATGCGCGCCAATCCCGGCATCGTCCATGCCGCCCGCATGGCCGGCGTGCCGATCCTGCCGCTGGCCTATTCGACCGCGCCGTCGCGGCTTGCGCGGAGCTGGGACCGGTTCATGGTGCCGCTGCCGTTCTGCCGCGGCATCATCCGCTGGGACGCGCCCATCGAGGTTCCAACCGACGCCGACGCCGACGCCGTCGCCCGCATCACCGCGACGATGGAGGACCGGCTGACCGTGCTGACCCGGTCGCTGGACGAGCGGCTCGGGCTGATCGCGGTGGAGCCCGCACCGCGCCCGGCCGGGGCCGGCGCATGACGGCGCTGGCGGTCTACCGCGTGGCGACCGCGCTGGGCGCGCCGCTGATCGAGGCCTGGCTGCGCCGCCGCCGGCGGCAAGGGCGCGAGGACCCGGGCCGCGCGGGCGAGCGCGCCGGCATTGCCTCGGCGCCCCGGCCCCACGGGCCGCTGGTCTGGATCCACGCGGCGAGCGTCGGCGAGTCCCTGTCCGTCCTCTGCCTGATCGAGAAGCTGGCCGCCGAGCGGCCGGACATCGCGCTGCTGGTGACGACCGGCACCGTGACCTCCGCCGGGCTGATGGCGGAGCGCCTGCCGGCGGGCGCGATCCATCAATACGTGCCGGTGGACCGTCTGTCCTGGGTGCGGCGCTTCCTGGATCACTGGCGGCCCGACCTGGCGCTATGGGTGGAATCCGAATTCTGGCCCAACCTGCTGTGCGAGATCCGCGCCCGCCGCATCCCGCTGGCGCTGGTCAACGCGCGCATCTCGCAGCGCTCCTATGACGGCTGGAAGCGCTGGAAGCGGGTCATCGCAGAGCTGCTCGCCTGCTTCGACCTCTGCCTGGCGCAGAGCCCGGCGGATCGCGACAAGCTGATCGGGCTCGGCGCGAGGAACGTGCGCTTCGCGGGCAACCTGAAATTCGCCGCCGACATCCTGCCGGCGGACGCCGGCGCGCTGGGCGCGCTGAAGGCCGCGCTGGGCGGCCGGCCGCGCTGGCTCGCCGCCAGCACCCATCCCGGCGAGGAGGCGGCCGTCGCTGAAGCCCACCGCCTGCTGAAGCCGGGCCGTCCCGGCCTGCTGACGCTGATCGTGCCGCGCCACCCGGCGCGCGGGCCGGCCATCGCCGCCATGCTGCGCGAGGGCGGGCTGAATACGGCGCTGCGCTCCGCCGGCGAGGCGATCGCGCACGCCACGGACATCTACGTCGCCGATACGGTGGGCGAGCTCGGGCTGTTCTACCGCGCCACGCCCGTCGCCTTCATCGGCGGCTCGCTGGTCCCCCATGGCGGCCAGAACCTGCTGGAGCCGGCGCGGCTCGGCTGCGCGCTGCTGTACGGCCCGCATATGTTCAACTTCCAGCCCATCGTCGACGACATGCGCCGGGCGAAGGCGGCCGCGACGGTCGAAGGCGCGGCGGCGCTGGCGCGGGAAGCCGGGGCGCTGCTCGATGACCCCGCCCTGCTCGCCTCCCGCGCGGCGGCGGCAAGCGGCGTCGCGGAGGCGCAGAGCGGCATCCTCGAGGCCGTGATGGACGAGATCGCGCCCCTGCTGGCGAGGGCGGCGCCGCGGGCAGAAAGCAGAGGAGACGATGGGCCTGCGCCCGACCATGCCGCGCGCGCCTGATTTCTGGGGCGTGCCGGGGCCGCTGTCGACGCTGCTGGCGCCGCTGGGGGCGCTTTATGGCCTGGGGGCCACGCTGCGGCGGGCGACGTCCCGCCCGTGGCGCGCCCCGGTTCCGGTCGTCTGCGTCGGCAATCTCGTGGTCGGCGGCGGCGGCAAGACCCCGGTCGCTCTCGCGCTGGCCGAATTCCTGATCGACAGGGACCGCCTCCCCCATTTCCTCACCCGCGGCTATGGCGGACGCGAGGCGGGGCCGCTGCGCGTGGACACGTCGCGCCACGGCGCCGCAGAGGTCGGCGACGAGGCGCTGCTGCTGGCGCGCGTCGCTCCGACATGGGTCGCGCGCGACCGCGCGGCGGGGGCACGGGCCGCCATCGCCGCCGGCGCCGATATCCTGGTCATGGATGACGGGTTCCAGAACGGCGCGCTGGTCCACGACGTCGCGCTGCTCGTGGTCGACGGCTCGTACGGGTTCGGCAACGGCAGGGTGATGCCCGCCGGCCCGCTGCGCGAGCCGCTGGAGCCCGGCATCGCCCGCGCCGACGCGATGATCGTGGTCGGCGAGGATTCGACCGGCGTCAGCCGCTGGGCCGCGAGGCGGCTGACAGTGTTCGGCGCCCGCACGGCGCCCGCTGCGGGCGCGAAGGACATCGCGGGCGAGCGCGTCTTCGCCTTCGCCGGCATCGCCCGGCCGGAGAAGTTCTATCGCACGCTGCGCAGCATGGGCTGCACCGTGGTGGGCACGCGCGACTTTCCCGACCACCATCCCTTCACGGATGCCGAGATCGCCGCGATCTGCGCGGATGCGGACGACGCCGACGCCATCGCCGTGACCACGGAGAAGGACCATGTCCGCCTGCCGCCCGGCGTGCGCGCCGCGATCCGCGCCCTCCCGGTGACGCTGACCTGGGCGGAGGCCGATACGCCGGATCGGCTGCTCGCCAAGGTGCTGGACGATGGCTGAACGGAGCGGGCTCAGACGCCGGTTGCGCCGCCTCGCCCATCCGCTCGAGGCGCTGGGCGCGCTGATCGTGCTCGGCGTCTTCCGGCTGACGCCGCTGGATGCCGCGTCGGCGGCCGGCGGCTGGGTCGGGCGGACGCTGGGGCCGCGCCTTCCCGTGACACGGCGCGCGCTGCACAACCTGCGGCTGGCGATGCCCGAGCTGGACGACGAGGCCAGGCACCGCATCGTGCGGGATATGTGGGACAACCTGGGCCGGATGCTGGGCGAATATCCGCACAACGCGGCGATCACCCGCGATGCCGGCAGAGGCGGACGGGTGGAGATCGCCGGGCTGAACAATATCGCGGCGCTTCGCGACTCCGGCGAACGTTGCGTCCTGGTCTCCGGCCACCTGGCAAATTTCGAGATTTTCGCCCGGAGCTGCGAAGCGGTCGGCATGGGCTACGCGCAGATATACCGCGCGCCGAACAACCCGCTGATCCATGCGCTGCTGAAGTGGCTGCGCAGCCTGCCGGACGACGACATCATGACCAAGGGACCGTCCGGCGCGCGCAAGGCGCTGTCGGTGCTCAAGGAGGGTCGCCGCCTCGGCATCCTGATCGACCAGAAGATGAACGATGGCATCCCCGTGCCGTTCTTCGGACGCGACGCGATGACCGCCCCGGCCGCCGCCCAGCTCGCGCTGCGCTTCGAATGCCCGCTTGTGCCGGTGCGGTTGGAGAGGCTCGGCGGCTGCCGGTTCCGGCTGACGTTCTTCCCGCCGCTCGACCTGCCGCGCACCAGCGACCGGGTCCGCGACGCCGCCGCCATGATGGGCGCCGTGAACGCCCTGCTGGAAGCCTGGATCCGAAAACGCCCCGGCCAGTGGTTCTGGCCCCATCGCCGCTGGCCGGAGAGTTAACGGCTCCGCCGACGGCCGCCTATTTCGGCATCGGCCCGACGAGCAAAGCCGGGTCCAACCGGACGTCGAACCAGGCGACGCCCCAGTGCAGGTGCGGGCCGGTGGCGCGCCCGGTGGCGCCGATGCAGCCGACGGCCTGGCCCTGCGTCACCCGCTCTCCCTCCTTCACCAGGATGGCGCTCATATGGATGTAGATCGATGACAGCCCGAGCCCGTGATCGATCATCACGGTCTGGCCGGTGAAGAACATGTCCGGATGGATCAGCGACACCACCCCGTCGGCGGCAGCCATGACGGGCGCGCCGACGGGCGCGGCGATGTCGACGCCGAGATGGGGCGCGCGCGTCTCGCCGTTGAGGATGCGCCGGCTGCCATAGACGCCGGAGACGCGGCCCCGCGCCGGCCAGACGAAGCGGCCGGCGGACAGCGCCTCGGCGGTCGCGCGGGCGCGGGCGGCATTCAGCAGCGCGGCCTCGGCCTCGATCCGCGCCAGGTCGCGCGGCTCCGGCGTCACCTTGCGCTTCGGCAGGCCGTCGATGCGCTGGACCTTGTATTTGCGCTTTCCGATCTCGAGCTGGCGCAGCTCCTCGCGCCCGTCGGGCCAGGCGACGATCAGCTTCACCGCCGGGCCGGCATCGTGCGCGAAGCCGATCAGGAACCGGCCGTCCTTCGTCACCGGCAGGGGGCGCCCCTCGAACACGACGCCCGCCCCGGGCGCGGCCTTGCCGTGCGCGAGCCCGCCCTGCACGAAACTGCCGTCGATGGCGAGCGGCTGCGCCGCCGCCGGCGCGGCGAGGGCCAGGATCAGGACCGCCGCGCAGCCGGGCCTCAAAGCAGCGTGCCCTGCGGCCCGTCGCCGCCCGGCTTCGGTTTCGGCGCGGGTTTTCGCGCGGGAGGCTTCGGCTTCGCGCCGGGCGCCGCGCCGGTCACGGTGGCGGAGAGCGCGCCGTCGGACAGCTCGATCTCGATGGCGGCGCCCGGCCCCGCCCCCGCGGCGCTGACCACCGGCTGCCCGGCGGCGTCGCGCACCAGGGCGAAGCCGCGCTCCAGCACGCGCCGGTAGCTGAGCGATTCGAGCAGCTTGCCGAGCCCGTCCAGCCGCGCCGTCCCGTCGGCGAGCGAACGGGTCATGGCGTTGCCCAGCCGGATGCCCGAATCGAGCCCGGCAAGACGCTGCGCTTCGTGGCGCAGGAAGGCCTTCATGCAGGCGCCGAGCTGGCGCGCGCAGCCGACGATGTCCTTTTCCGCCTGCTCTATCGCGGCCTTCGGATTCGGCACCTGTTTTCCCAGCGCGTCCACGCGTTCGGCGCGCCGGGCGATGAAGCGCTCCATCGCGCCCGGCAGCCGGTCGGTCACGGCGTCGAGACGCTGGTTCGCCTGTTCCAGCAGCCGCGCGGGCTCCGGCAGGCCGCGTGCGAGTCCCGAAAGATGGACCCGGCGCTGTTCCCAGGTGCGCTCCATCGCCGCGACCATGCGACGTGCGTCGTCCATCACCTTGGCCACGATCTCGGCGCGCACGGGCACCGCCATCTCGGCCGCCGCGGTCGGCGTCGGCGCGCGGCAGTCGGAGGCGAAATCGATCAGGGTTGTGTCGGTCTCGTGCCCGACGGCGGAGATCAGCGGGATGTCGCTGGCGGCGGCGGCGCGCACCACGACTTCCTCGTTGAAGCACCACAGATCCTCCAGGCTGCCGCCGCCGCGCGCGACGATCAGCACGTCGGGGCGCGGAATCGGCCCGCCCGGAGGCAGCGCGTTGAAGCCTTCGATGGCGGCGGCGATCTTCTCCGCCGCGCCGTCGCCCTGCACCGGCACCGGCCACAGCAGCACGTGGCGGGGGAAGCGGTCGGCCAGCCGGTGCAGGATGTCGCGGATCACAGCCCCGGTCGGCGAGGTGACGACGCCGATGACCTCCGGCAGGTAGGGCAGCGCCCGCTTGCGCTCGGCGGCGAACAGCCCCTCGTCGGCGAGCTTGCGGCGGCGGTCCTCCAGCAGCTTGAGCAGCGCGCCCTCGCCGGCCAGCTCCACCGCCTCCAGCACGATCTGGTACTTGGAGGAGCGCGGATAGGACGAGATGCGCCCGGTGACGATCACCTCCATCCCCTCCTCCAGCTTCATGCCGAGCCGGTTGACGCTGCCGCGCCAGCACACCGCGTCGATGGCCGCGTCCGCGTCCTTGAGCGTCAGGTAGAGATGGCCGGAGGAATGGTAGTTGGGGCGCGAGACCTCGCCGCGCACGCGGATGCGCTCGAAATTGCTCTCCAGCGTGCGCTTGACCGCACCGGCGATCTCACCGACCGTGTATTCGGCGATGTTGTGGACGGGGAGCGGCGGTGCCTCGGCGGTCATGACGACTCGCATTCTATGATAAACGGGGGGCGTCGTGCCACCGGGGCGGCCGAATCGGGCGCGGCGCGCCGGGACAACGGAAGAGGAAGCCACATGAAGGTTCTGGTCGTCGGCGGGGGCGGGCGCGAGCACGCGCTGTGCTGGGCCATCGCCGCCTCGCCGCTGGTGACGAAGCTGTGGTGCGCGCCCGGCAATGCGGGCATCGCGCAGGAGGCGGAATGCGTCCCCATCGCCGCCGACGATATCGACGGCATAATGGAGTTCTGCGCCGATAGCAGGGTGGAGTACGTCGTGGTCGGGCCGGAAGCGCCGCTCTGCGCCGGGCTGGTGGACCGGCTGGCGGCGGCGGGCGTCAAGGCGTTCGGGCCGAGCGCGGCGGCGGCGCGGCTCGAAGGGTCCAAGGGCTTCATGAAGGATTTCTGCGCCCGCCACGGCATCCCGACGGCGGCCTACGGGCGATTCACCGACATCGCCGCCGCCAAGGCATTCATCGCCGCGCACGGCGCGCCCATCGTGGTCAAGGCGGACGGGCTGGCCGCGGGCAAGGGCGTGATCATCGCGGAATCGGTCGACCAGGCGAACGCCGCGGTGGACGACATGCTGGCGGCGGGACGCTTCGGCGCCGCCGGCGCCGAGGTGGTGATCGAGGAATTCCTCGACGGCGAGGAGGCGAGCTTCTTCGCGCTCGCCGACGGCGAGACGGCGCTGCCGCTGGTCTCCGCCCAGGACCACAAGCGGGTCGGCGACGGCGATACCGGCCCGAACACCGGCGGGATGGGCGCGTATTCCCCCGCCCCCATCGTGACGCCCGCGATGGTCGACGACGTCATGGCGCGCATCGTCCGGCCGACCGTCGCGGGGATGAAGGCCGAGGGCGCGCCCTACAAGGGCGTGCTCTATGCCGGGCTGATGATCGGCAAGGCGGGGCCGAAGCTGCTGGAATACAACGTGCGCTTCGGCGACCCGGAATGCCAGGTGCTGATGCCGCGGCTGATGTCGGACGTGCTGCCGGCGCTGATCGCCTGCACCGACGGGGTGCTCGGCAGCCTGGACCTGCGCTGGATGGAGGGCGCCGCGCTGACCGTGGTCATGGCCGCCAACGGCTATCCCGGCGAGTACGAGAAAGGCAGCGAGATCCGCGGGCTCATGGCCGCCGGCAGGGTGGCCGGCGTCACCGTCTTTCACGCCGGGACCGCCCCCGGCGAGAACGGCGCCGTGCTGGCGGCCGGCGGACGCGTGCTCGGCGTCACCGCGCTGGGCGCAGACGTCGCCGAGGCGCAGAAGCGCGCCTACGAGGCCGTGGACAGGATCGACTGGCCCGGCGGGTTCTGCCGCCGCGACATCGGCTGGCGGGCGGTGGAGTGAGACGGCGCCGCCCCGCGTTGACTCCCCTTCCCGCCCGGCTATAGTCGCGGCGCTTTCCCGCCCTTTTCCGCGCAGAGAACCCCATGTCCCCGCTCGAACGCTTCAAGGATTTCAACCTCGCCTATCAGGGCATGTTCTACCCGATGGAAACCGACCATATGGGCCATGCCAACGTGCGCTACTACAGCCGCGCATTCAACGAGGCGGCGTATTTCACCTTCACCACGGCGGGCATCACGCCGGGCTACATGCGCGAGAACGACCGCGGCATGGCGGCGGTGACGGAAAACTTCCTGTACCGGCGCGAGATCCTGCCCGGCGACCTGATCCAGGTGCGGAGCTGCCTGATCAACTTCACCGAGAAGAGCCTGCATGTCTGGGCGGTGATGATGGATTCCTGCACCGGCGAGATCTGCGCCATCAACGACCAGATCTGCGTCAGCCTCGACACCGTCGCCCGCAAGTCGGCGCCGTGGCCGAAGGCCATCTTCGAGAAGGGCCGCAGCCTGGTGCGCGAACGGCCCGAGGTGTAGGGGCCGCCCCTATCCCGCCGCGCGGGCGGCGCGCACGGCAAGATATTCCCGCAGCAGGATCGCCGCGCCGATGGCGGCGCCGCTGACCTCGACCAGGGCGCCGTAAGGCGTGATGACGGTCGGCATCAGAGCGGCCAGACCCGCGACCGCAATCGCAATCCGCCAGAATACGCCGAGCGGGCGTGTGAAGTATCCCACCGCCGCGACGGACACGATGTAGACGCCGCAGGTGGCGGTGACGATGTTCAGCACGATGTCGTAGACCGCGCCCTCCAGCAGCAGCGACGGCGCCAGCACGAACATGAACGGGATGATGTAGGCGACCCAGCCGAGCCGCATCGAGACGAAGCCAATCCTCATCGCGCTGGCCTGGGTCAGCGCCGAGGCCGCGAAGGCGCAGAGCGCGATGGGCGGGGTGATCATCGACATCATGCCGAAATAGAGGATGAACATGTGCGCTGCCAGCGGCAGCACCCCCGCCTTGACCAGCGCCGGTGCGATCAGCGCCGACAGCAGGACGTAGACGCCCGAGGTCGGCATCCCCATCCCCAGCACGATGCAGGTCATCGCCGCGATCAGCAGCAGCAGGTACAGGTTGCCGCCGCCGAGCTCGATCAGGAAAAAGGTCAGCGCGAAGCCCAGCCCGGTGATGTTGAGCACGCCGATGACGAACCCGGCGCCGCCGAGGATCAGCAGCATCTCGACCGAAATTCGCCCGGTATCGGCGAATGCCTCGAACAGCTGCCGCGGGCGCAGCGTCAGCCCCTTGTAGCTGCGCATTGCGCCGAGCAGCGCGATCACCGCGCAGCCCCAGACGGCGGCTTCCTCCGGTTCGCGCTGCAGCTCGAACAGCGCGTAGAGCAGCACCGCGAAGGGAAGCAGAAAATGCCAGCCTTCCTTCAGCACCTGCCAGGCCGAGGGCAGGTCGGCCTTGACCACCTGGATGTTCTGCCGCGCCGCAACCAGGTCGACCTGAATGAAGACCGCGAAATAGTAGAGCAGCGCCGGCACCAGCGCCGCGATCACCACCGTGCCGTAGGATATCTCGAGGAACTCGGCCATCAGGAAGGCGGCGGCGCCCATGATCGGCGGCATGAACTGCCCGCCGGTCGAGGCGACCGATTCGATGGCGCCCGCGTCCACCGCCGAATAGCCGGTGCCGCGCATCAGCGGGATGGTGATGACCCCGGTGGAGGCGACGTTGGACGTTGCGCTGCCGGAGATCGAGCCGAACAGCGCCGAGGCCACGACCGAAACCTTGGCGGCGCCGCCGCGCCGATGGCCCATCGTCGCCAGCGCCAGATCGGTGAAGAATTCCCCGCCGCCGGTCTTGAGCAGGAGCTGGCCGAGGAAGACGAAGACCACCACCACCTGCGCGCCGATGATCAGCGGCGTGCCGAAGACCGAGGTCGGGTCGAAGGCAAGATAGATCATCAGCTCGTTGAAGCCGACGGGGAGCGCCTTTAGCGTGCCCGGCACGAGGTCGCCGACGAAGGCGTAGGCGATGAACACGATGACGACCGCGAACAGCGACCATCCGGTGGCCCGCCGCAGCCCTTCCATCACCAGCAGGACCACGACGATGCCGAGGACGAGGACCTCGGTCGACTGCGCGCCGACCTCGATCAGGAGCCGCTCCCAGCCCCACGACATGTAAAGCGTGGCGCCCAGCCCGACGGCGGCGGCCGCAGCGTCGTACCAGGCGAGGCGGCGCGGCGCGCGGCGCCTCACGGTCAGGGTGAGGTAACAGGTCGAAAGCGTGAGGCCGAGCACCGGCGCGAGGAACTGCTCGCGGAAGACCGCGAACCCGAACAGGGTCTGCGGATCCAGCGCCCAGAAAATGCACAGGAAGGCCAGCAGGAAGGCGCTGATGTCGCCCAGATAGCGTGTCGCCGCACCCTGCGTCGGCGCGGCGGCATCGTTGTTCGGTCCGGTCATCGAAATCCGTAAAAAAATACGAAAAAGAGGCGGCTCGCGCCGCCTCTTTCACAGGGATCGGCTACTTCAGCAGCCCGAGCTCCTTGTAGGCCTTGACCGCGCCGGGATGATACGGCGTCGTATGCTTCTGATGCATGGTTTCCGCGCTGAAGCGCGCGAACGGGCCGAAGGCGCCCTTGAGGAGATCCTTGTTGGCCGCCATCAGCTTGACGAGCCGGTAGACCACGTCCTCATCGACATGCGCGCCCACCGTCAGCAGGAACGGATATTCGATCATCGCGGTGTCGCCGTGCTGCGACGGGTTCTTCTTGTCGACGACCATGGTCGCCGTGGCCTCGGGGAACACCTTCTTGATGCGCGCGATCGCTTCCGGCGAATGCTCGATCGGCACCAGGCGCAGGCCGCCGCGCGACTTGAGCTGCGCATGGTCCTGCTTGGTGGCGCCGCTGGTCGGCGCCGCCATCGCGATGTCGACCTTGCCCTGCGGTAGCAGGTGCTGGCCCTTGATGTAATCCGAGACGGGAACGCACTGGAAGTCCTTGTCGGCCAACCCGGCGCTCGCCAGCATCGCGTCCTGCACCTCGGCCAGGATGATCTGCGAGGTGAACTTGCAGGGGATCCGCTTGCCCTTCGCGTCCTTCAGCGTCTTGATCGGCGAGTCGCTGGCCACGCCGAAGGCGAGATAGAGCGGGAAGATCTGCCCGACGATCCGCAGGTTCTTGTTCGGCTTGCCCTCGAACGGGCCGGTGCCGTTATAGGCGAACCGCGCCTCGAGCGCGTTGTTGATGCCGAAATCGATCTGCCCGCGGTCCATCTGCGGCACGATCGTGGACGAGCCGCCGCCGGCGCGCACGCGTCCCAGCATCCCGCCCTTTTCGTTCATCAGCTTGGCGATCGCGGTGCCGGACCCGTAGGCGAGCGAACCCTGCGGATTGGTCCCGAAGCTGTAAGTCTTCTGCGCCGCGGCCGGCGCGGCGAGCCCGGCAACCAGCGCGGCGCCCAGCAGAAATGCGGAAATTGTCTTCATAGTATAAAATCTCCCAATCGCGGAAAAGCCCGGAAGCGCGGAATCTACACAGGAAGACTTTCCGATCCAAGGCGTAAATAGCCATGGAGGGGCGGTTGCGAATTTCGGCGGCGAGTTGCTAGAGTGCCATACAGGCTGAAAGCGCCGTTCAGGCGCTGGGAGTTGTGCCGGTGGACACCGGCGCAATAAGTAACGCGGGCCGGCGCCGCAGAAGTTCAGGAGGCAGACGGTGAGACTTGCAAGTTTGACTTTGGCGACACTGACGGCCGCCGCGATCGGCGGCAGCGCGGTGGCGCAGACCATGGGCATCGCGACCAATCCGCAGGGCTCGCTCTATTACGCGGTGGGCTCGGCGGTCTCGCAGGTGGTCTCGAACAAGACCAAGCACAAGCTGCGTGTGCAGCCGATGGGCGGGTCGTCGACCTACGTGCCGACCCTCAACCAGGGCCAGATCGAGTTCGGGCTTCTGAACGTCATCGATCCGGCGTTCGCCTGGGAGGGAATCGAGAACTTCAAGGGCCAGCCGCCGGCCAAGAAGCTGCGGCTCGCCGCCGTCATGTTCCAGCTCCCCATCGGCATCGCCGTCGCGAAGAACTCGCCATACAAATCGCTCAAGGACATCAAGGGCGTGCGTATGCCGGCCGAGTTCACGGCGCAAAGCACGATCCGTTTCGTCCAGGACGCGGTGCTGGCATCCGCCGGCCTTTCCACCGCCGACATGAAGAAGGTCCCGGTCCGCGACTATGTGCAGGGCATGCGGCTGCTGGGCGAGAAGCGCGTCGACGCCGCGCTCTTCGGCCCCGGCACCGGCGCCTCGCAGGAAGCGCATGCGAAGCTGCAAGGCGAGGGCGGTCTTCGCTTTCTTCCGCTTGAAAGCTCGCCCGACGCGGTAAAGCGCATCCATGAGATCATGCCGGCCTACCCGTACACGCAGAACCCGAGCCCAGCCATACCGGGCGTCGAGGCGCCGACCACCCTGATGACCTACAGTGCCTTTCTGGTGACCGGCGCACATATGTCGGACGATGTGGTGTACGAAATCGTAAAGACCCTGCACGGCTCGAAGGAAGACCTCGCCAAGACGCACGGCGTTCTGCGGCGCTTCAATCCCGACCGGATGACCGAGCCGCACAAGGTCGACTGGCACCCGGGCGCGATCCGGTTCTACAAGGAAATCGGCCAGTGGCCGCCGAAGGCTCCGTCATGAACGGCGGACGCTAGGAACGGGGCGAACGCGGCGCCGCGGCGCCGGGCCCGCTCTTCCGGTTCATGACACCCGCCCCGCGCTGCCCAGCAGCGCGGGGCGTTTTTCTGCCGCGTTCAGGCGGCCTCGTGCATCGCCCGGCGACGGCTGCGGTATTCCCAGGCCAGAAGCGCGATGCCCAGCACCGCTCCGGCGCCGTCCACGACGCCGCCGAGCTCCAGGGCGGAATCCGGGAAGATCGTCATCAGCCCGGCGATCAGCATTCCCGCCTTGACCGGCAGCGACAGCGGCCGGACGAAATAGCCGGTGAAGGCCACGGAGATCAGATAGACCCCGAAGGTCGCCGTCACCAGGTTGAGCACCACATGAAGCGGGTCGCCGATCATCAGCAGCGTGGGCGACAGAACGAACATGAACGGAATGACGAAGGCGACCCAGCCAAAGCGCATGGCCGCGATCCCGGTTTCCATCGGCTTGGCTCCGCTGATGGTCGCCGCGGCGAACGCCGCCAGCGCCACCGGCGGCGTGATCATGGACATCATGCCGAAATAGAAGATGAACATGTGGGCGGCAAGGCGATCCACGCCGGCCTCGGAGATCGCCGGCGCGACCAGCGTCGCCAGCAGGACATAGACGCCCGAGGTCGGCATACCCATTCCGAGAACGATGCATACTGCCGCCGAGATCACGAGGAGAAGAGCCAGGCTGTTCGCCCCCACCTTCACCAGCACGAGCGTCAGCGTGAAGCCGAGCCCAGTGAGGTTGAGCACACCGATCACGAAGCCGGCGGCCGCCAGGATCATGATCAGTTCCACCATGATCTGGCCGGATTCCGAGAAACTGGCGGCGATGTCCCTGAACCGCAGCCGCTGCCCCCCATAGGAGCGGACCGCGCCGAGCACGACGATCGCGAGGCAGGCGTAGATAGCGGCGATTTCCGCCTCCTCGTTCCATTCGAAGAGGGTGTAGAGCAGGAGAACGAACGGCAGGATGAAATGCCAACCCGCCTTCAGGACGTCGCGCGCCCGCGGCAGGTCCTGCTCAACGACCGCAATCTTCTCACGGGCGGCGACCAGATCGACCTGGATGAACACCGCCAGATAATAGAGGAAGGCCGGGATGACCGCGGCGATCATGATGTCGCGGTAGGGCACCTCGAGGAATTCGGCCATCAGGAAGGCGGCCGCGCCCATGATCGGCGGCATCAGCTGTCCGCCGGTGGACGCCACCGCCTCGATCGCGCCCGCGTCCCGCCGCGCGTAGCCGGACCGGCTCATCATCGGAATCGTGATGACGCCGGTGGAGGCGACGTTCGACACCGCGCTGCCCGAGATCGAACCGAACAGCGCCGAGGCAACCACGGCGATCTTCGCCGCCCCGCCGCGCCGCCTGCCCATGCCGGCCATCGCGATGTCGGTGAAGAACTGGCCGCCCCCCGCCTTGAACAGGAGTTGCCCCATCCACAGAAAGATGACGACGACGGTTGCACCCACGACGAGAGGCGTGCCGAAAAGCGCGCTCGAATCGAAGGCGAGATAGACCACCATCCAGTCGAGATCGACCGGCCGCGCGCGAAATTCCCCGGGCACGAAATGGCCGACCATCGCGTAGGCGAGGAAGAACGAAACGACGAGGAAGAGCGAGTAGCCCGTGGTGCGGCGCAGCCCCTCCATGACGAGAAGCAGGATGACGACGCCGAGTACCACGACTTCCGTCGTGCGGAACGCCAGCTGGACGAGCAGCCGCTGATACTCGACCGAGACCCACAGCGCTGCGGCGAGCCCGACCACCGCGAACATCACGTCGTACCACGGGACGCGACGCCGCGGCGCCTTGCCGGCCGGCACGGTGAGGAACAGGGCAGCAAGCGCCAGCCCCAGGACAGGTGCGAGAAACTGCTCGCGGTAGAACGCCTGTCCCAGGTAACGGGGAAGATCGATCACCCACAGAAGACAGACGATCGTAAGCAGACCCGTCAGCGCTGCGGCGATGGCTCGCACGGGACGCGACGCCTCGCTCGGGCCTCTGACAGTTTCTTCGGTCATAAATTCGATACCGCTCGTCGGGTTACGGCCGTTGCAGCGTGTCGCCGCCCCGGCGCATGAAGAACCGGTTTGCGCCATGAAACCGAATGACGCGAAGGCGGACAGTCCGCATCGACCCCTGTTCGGATGCCACGTTAACGTTAGACATTTCCTGTTCTCACGGACTGCCGTTAGCCCCGGACAATGCAAGGTTGCCGGACTTTACACACCTATCCTGCCCTCCTCCAAGGGGAAGTGGTGACGAAGCCGCGAAGCTCGACCCTGAGCGCGAGCACGCATCCCCTCGCGCGCTCGAGGTGGCGCTCGAATCGCGGCGGCGGGCGGGCCGGCCTCGTCACCCCCTGCGGCCTTCGGTCCCACCCGCCGCGGGATGGACGCATACCGCCATCTGCCCTATGAATGTCCCTCGTTTCAGGTTCGTCCCGCCTCCCGGGCCGGCTCCGAAACGGGCTGATCCGAACCGCCGCGCCAGTCAAGGAGAGCCGTATTGGAAGGAAAAAAAGACACTGCCGCCGTACGCAAGCCGGTCGCGTTCGGCGACCTGAGAGGCTGGCTGGACGCGCTCCGCGCCGAGGGCGAGCTGCTGGAGGTCGACTCCGAGGTCGACTGGGACTGCGAACTCGGCGCCATCATCCGCATGGGCCAGGGCACGGGCGCCGGTCCGGCCTTCCTGTTCAACAACATCAAGGACTATAACGGCCCCGACGCGATCTGCGGCCAGGTCTTCTCCGGCGGGCAGGGCAGCTTCTCGCGGCTGGCCATGATGATGGGGCTGCCGCGCGACACGCCGATCCGCGAACTGGTGCGCACCTGCCGCACCATCTTCAACGACCGCGTCCCGCCGGTGACGGTGAAGACCGGGCCGGTGAAGGAAAACATCATTTCCGGCGACGACGTCGACCTGCTGAAATTCCCGATCCCGAAATGGAACAGCGGCGACGGCGGGCGCTACGCGCTGACCTATGCCGGCTGCGTCACCAAGGACCCGGACAGCGGCATCCACAACGTCGGCATCTACCGCGGCATGGTGGTGGACCCGAACCATATCGCGGTCCTGATGTGGCGCGCCCAGGGCTGGGGCAACCATTACGCCAAGCATGCCGAGCGCGGCGAGGAAATGCCCGTCGCCTATGTCATCGGCTGGGAGCCGTCGATCGGCTTCACCGGCGGCTCGCCGATCCCGCGCGGCGTCTCCGAATACGACGTTATGGGCGCGATCCGCGGCGAGCCGGTGGAGCTGGTCGATTGCGAGACCGTGCCGCTCAAGGTGCCGGCCAACGCCGAGATCGTGATCGAGGGTTGGATCCCCACCGATCCCTCCACCTTCGTGCCGGAAGGCCCCTATGCGGAGTTCACCGGCTACTACGCGATGGAGCGCACACCGAAGCACAACACCCGCGTCACCTGCATCACCCACCGAAACAAGCCGATCTTCCGCGGCACGGTGGAGGGCGCGGTGCCGGGCAGCTACTCCGAGAACGAGGTCATGAGCTCCATCATGCGCTCGGCCACCGCCTGGAACGCGCTGGAATCCGCCGGCGTGCCGGGCGTCGTCGACGTGTACGGCCAGCCGATCCAGGCAGGCATCAACACGGTGGTCTCCATCCACCAGACCTATCGCGGCCAGGCCAAGCAGGTCGCCGCCGCGCTGTGGGGCAACTCCGCCAGCCACGTGCGCTACAAGCTGGTCACCGTGGTGGACGACGATATCGACGTGCACTCCTACGACGCCGTCGACTGGGCGCTCGCCTGGCGCTTCAACGCCGGCGAGGACGACCTGGTCGTGTTCCCCGCCAACTGGGGCGCCGGCCTGGACCCCAGCGTGCGCCGCCGCGACGCCAACGTGCACCTGTTCGGCACCGGCAAGTGGCACCGGGTGCTGCTCGACTGCACCATCAACCTCGACTACGAGCCCGACGCGCAGGGCAACCGCTACCCGCCCACCGTCCACCCCGTCCAGAAGGATGCCGAGCGGGTGCGCGCCCGCTGGTCCGAGCTGGGGCTCGACAAATGGGGTCCGCCGCTGCGCTGCTGACCGGGACGACGCCGGCGCCGCCGGCATTCCATAACGAGGCCCGCGAGCGTGGCGGGCGGCTACCGCGAGAGTTGAAGAGAGAAACATGGCAGACAACAAGGATCTGGACGCCTTTGGCGGCGTCTCCAACCGGCTTTCGCCGCGCGTATTCGACGACCTGAGAGGCTGGATCGACGCGCTGCGCGCAGAGGAAGAGCTGCAGGAAATCGACGTCGAGGTCGACTGGGACTGCGAGCTGGGCACCATCGCCCGCAAGGCGTTCGGCCAGGGCCATGGCCCCGCCCTGCTGTTCAAGGACATCAAGGGCTACAAGGAAAAGGACGGCGCGCGCTGCAGCCAGCTCTTCACCGGCGGCATGTCGAACTACTCGCGCCTGGCGATGACGCTGGGCCTGCCGAAGGACGCGCCGGCGCGCGACCTGGTGCTGGCCACGCGCTACTACCTGACCCAGCGCGTCGCGCCGGTCACCGTGAAGTCCGGCCCGGTGCAGGAAAACATCCTGACCGGCGACGACATCGACCTGAACGACTTCCCGGTGCCGAAATGGCACCGCGAGGATGGCGGTCGCTACATCAATACCTTCCAGGCGACGGTGACGATGGACCCCGACACGGGCGTCCACAATCTCGGCATCTATCGCGGCATGATCGGCCAGAAGGACACGCTGCCGGTGCTGCTGTGGCGGGCCCAGAACTGGGGCGTGCATTTCCAGAAATGGGCCGAGCGCGGCATGAAAATGCCGGTCGCCCACGTCTATGGCTGGGAGCCGTCGCTGCCGTTCTGCGCCTCGGCGCCGGTGCCGACCGGGGTTTCGGAATACGAGGTCATGGGCGCCATCCGCGGCAAGCCGGTGGAGCTGGTGAAGTGCCAGACCAGCGACATCATGGTGCCGGCCAACGCCGAGCTGGTGGTCGAGGGCTACATCGACCCCGACCCCGCGACGTTCGAGATGGAAGGCCCGTTCGGCGAGTATCCCGGCTATTTCGGCGGCGATGCGGGGCCGAAGCATGTCACCAAGGTGACCTGCATCACCCACCGCAACAAGCCGATCTTCCAGGGCACGCTGGAAGGCACCCTGCCGAAGATGCTGAACGAGAACAGCGTGATGTCCTCCGTCCAGCGCGCCGGCGTCGCGTGGAACGTGCTGGAACGCGCGGGCGTGCCGGGCGTGACCGACGTGCATTGCTCGCCGGCCAATAACGGCACCACCATCTTCATCCAGCTGCACCAGACCTATCGCGGCCAGGCCAAGCAGGCCGCGGCGGCGCTGTGGGGCTCCAATGCCTCGCATCTACGCTACAAGCATGTCTGGGTGGTGGACGAGGACATCGACATCCGCGATTACGGCTCGGTCGACTGGGCCTTCGCCTACCGCGTCAACGCGGCGGAGGACGACATCGTGTTCTTCCCCGGCACCTGGGGCTCGCTGCTGGACCCGTCGACCCGCCTGAAGGACCGCGACCCGATGCTGTTCGGCACCGGCAAGTGGTGCCGCGTGCTGATCGACGCGACCATCAACCTCGACTTCGAGCCCGAGGAGCAGTACGGCGGCAACCGCTACCCGCCGACGGTCATGCCCCATCCGGAGGACATGGATCTGGTCAACCGGCGCTGGAAGGAATACGGCTTCAAGGACGAGTAGCCCGGCTCTTTTCCGGGCCGAATCGTGCGGCGCCGCCCTTCGGGGCGGCGCCGTTGCCGTTTGCGCGGCCGGCGGTTACGAATTCACGTAGGGGCGGCACATGTCGTCGGTCAGCCGCGCGGCGGCGCCGCCGACGCCGGCATCGACGAGCACCGCGGTCTCGACCTGTTTCACCGGCGAGCCGGGAATCTGCCGGTTGATCGCCCTCCGCAGGGGTTTGGCGAACCGGTCGAGCTCGCTGGAGCGGCTGCGCGACTGGAGCGAAACCTGCGCCGTGCCGAAAACCCGCAGCACCGCTTCCCTGAGCCGGGGCATCGAGTTGCAGATGGCGTCGACGCCCGCGGAGCCCCTGACGCCGAGCTTCAGGATCACCGGCAGGGAATACCGGTCGGAGCCGCCCGCGGCCGGATAGATATAGGAGAACACGGACATTTCGTGCATCTCCTCGTTGCGCAGCCAGAGCGCCCTCGCGGCCGCGACCTGTTCGGGCGTCGGCCCGTTGTCGTGGCCGAGGAAAAACCAGCCGCCCCCGCCCGCCGCCAGCAGCAGGACGCCGACCGCGCCGAAAACGAGTTTCCTGTTCATCTCATCACGCCTGCCTGCTGCCCGGTTACCCTGAGGTCGGCGCACCATAGGGGCCAGTTCTGAACGATGGGTTGCCCGACAGGGTTAAGAATTCCTGCCCGGCAAAAACATGTGGATCGTTCAATCTCCAGCGGCAGCCGTTCCGCCGACCAGCCCCGCAAGCCGGCGGGCGGAGCCGCAGCTCATCGACCAGCCCAGGCTCCCGTGGCCGGTGTTCAGCCACAGGTTGGCGAACGGCGTGGGCCCGACCAGCGGCTGCCCGTCGGGCGTCATCGGGCGCAGCCCGGCCCATCCGCCGGGCCGGTCCCAGTCCGCCGCATCCGGCAGGATCGCACGCGCCCTGGCCACCAGCGCGGCCACGCGCGCCGGATCGACCGTCGTGTCGTAGCCGGCGAGCTCCGCATAGGAGGTCACGCGCAGCCGGTCGCCGAAGCGGGACCAGGCGATGTGGCCGGCCTCGTCCACCGCCGAGTAGCGGGGCGCGGCGTCGCGCGCCGGCAGGGTCAGCGAATAGCCCTTCAGCGGATAGATCGGCAGCCGCAGCCCGAGGCCGCGGGCCAGCGGCGCGCTGTAACTGCCCAGCGCCAGCACGTAGCCGTCGGCCTCGATGTCGCCGGATGCGGTTTCCACCCTTACGACCCGCCCGCCCTCGCCGGCCAGCCGCCGGATCGTCGTGCCGAAGCGGAACGTCACCCCGGCGGCGGCGCATCGTTCCGCCAGCCCGGCAGTGAAGGCATGGCAGTCGCCGCTCTGGTCCTCCTCGCACAGGATGGCGCCGGCCAGCGCGTCCGCCATCGGCGCCAGGGCGGGGTCCAGCGCGACGCATTCGGCGGCGTCCAGACGGTGCGCGGTCACACCCATCCCCGCATAGCCGCGCATCATGGCGTCGGCGGCTTCCAGGGCGACGGCGCTTCGGTGCAGGTAGAGAATGCCGCCGCCACGGTGATGGAACTCAATGCCGGTCTCGGCGACGATCTCGGCCAGCGCGTCGAGGGAGTCGAGGATCAGCGTCGTCTTCAGGCGCATGT
>WHUE01000082.1:0-19754 GCA_009377375.1 Alphaproteobacteria bacterium
CGACGCCCGCGACGCCTACGTCATCGCCGACGCCGTCCGCACCCTGCCGCACGCCCTGCGGCACGTTCAGACGCGTTCGCCGATACCCATCCGGACCTGGGTTTCTTGGGCACGTTCGGCGGCGGCGCTGGCGCCGCGGCCGCCGGAGATCGGGGCTTCCATGTCGGCGAGATCGTCCCAGAGCGCCGTGAACAGCGGCTCCAGCGCATCGTCGGCCCGATCGGCGGCGCTGGCCGCGCTGCCGATGCTGTCGCCGTTGAGCATCAGCCACCCGGCCGGGGCGGCGGCCCGCAGCGTTGCCTTGATATCGCCGGTGGTCCAGACGCCGACGAGCGAAGAGGCATCGCCATCCGCGCGCAGCAGCCCGCCGCTTCCGCCGGCGGCCACGCCCAGCACCGCTGCGGCGCCGAGCCCCAGCGTGGCCCTTGCCGTCGCCGCATCCGGGTCGTCCAGCATCGTTTCCATGAACGGCGAGACGGGAATCGATGAGTCGCCGGCCGGTCCCGCCGTGGCCACCGGCGCGCCGTCCGCGTCGAACGCCAGGTAGCGGTTGGCGCGCGACTCCGCGTTCGGCGTGACGGCGGACAGGGAGACGGGGTCGGATACCGGAAAGCGCAGCGACCGCGTCAGCCGGCCGCTCAGCTCCTGCACCATCATGGTGAGCTTGTCGAGCGCGTTCTCGTGGGCGACCGCGGGGAAGGCGCCGCCATTGGGCCAGTGTGCGACCTCGGACCCGTGAAAGAACTGGATCGTGTAGCCGCGGCCGATTGCACGGCTGCCGGCGGTGCCGACCCGGTAGCCGCTGTCCGTCTCGTCGAAATAGAGCTCCTTCGCGTTGCTGGCGCCGACATGGGGCTTGTCTTCCGCCGGGTTGCCGTCGTGAAAGCGCTCCACCATCCCGAAAATCGCCTCGGTCGCGTCCCGCAGATGGGTGAGGATGAACGCGCGCACGCCCTTGCTGCGGGTGACCAGCCAGTAGAATCGCCCCTCGACATAGGTGCTCACGCCGGGCTGGCGCGCCTTGAGCACCAGCATCCGGACGCGCCCGGTCCGCGCGCGCTGGTCGACGATGCGGGCGTGAACGAGACGCTGCACCGCGTTGAGCTTCAGCGGCACGATGCCGCCCGTCTTGTCGCGGATAAGGAGATGGCGCGCGGCGAAATCGGCGAACCCGTCGTCCCTGGCCCTCGCCGCCGCGCGCCGCGCCATGCTTCCCCTCCCCGCGCGCCGCCTGTCGCAAGCCGACGCAAAAAGCCCCGCGCGGCTCTCTGCCGGCGGGGCGCGTTCGCTCATTCCGCGTTATAGGAATATTATCCTGTTTTCGGTCCCGCTGTCAAGCGGCGTCATGCCGGTCAGAGCAGATGGCCGCTCTTCGACTTCTTGACCGACAGGTAGAACTCGTTGTGGTCGTTCGACGGAAAGGCGTGCGGCACGCGCTCGGTCACGGCGATTCCGTGCTGTTCGAGCCCGGCGACCTTGTCCGGGTTGTTGGTCATCAGCCGCACCCGGTCGAATCCGAGCTGCCGCAGGATCTCCGCCCCCGGCAGGAAGATGCGCTCGTCCGATTCGAAGCCGAGCCGCTCGTTCGCCTCCACCGTGTCGAAGCCCTGATCCTGCAGCGCATAGGCGCGCAGCTTGTTGATCAGCCCGATGCCGCGGCCTTCCTGGCGCAGATACAGCAGTATTCCCGCGCCCTCCGCGGCGATCTGGGCGATCGCGCCGCGAAGCTGCTCGCCGCAATCGCATTTGAGCGAACCGATCAGGTCGCCCGTGAAGCATTCCGAATGGATGCGCGCCAGAACCGGCTCGTCGGCCGGCGGGTCGCCGATCACGATGGCCAGATGCTCGCGCCCGCCGTCGGGGGAGCGAAAGGCGATCAGCCGCGCGTCCTCGGCGTCCCTGAGCGGCACCCGCGCCGTCGTCACCCGCCGCAGCCGCGCCGCGGTATCCAGCTCGTAATCGAGGATCGCCTGCGCCTCCACCGACAGGAGCCCCTCGGCCGCGGCGTCGAACGGCACCGTCAACGGGGCGACGACCACCGCCGGCAGCAGCCGCCCGACCTTGGCGAGCTGCACCGCGGCCACGTTGGCGCGCTTCACCGGATCGCGCCGCGCCGCGAACGGCCCGCGCAGCGGATTCGCGAGATCGGTCTGCGGATCCGCCAGCGTCCGCGCGGTCTCCGCGCTCCGCCAGTCCTCGGCCGGCACCAGCACCACGTCCTCCGTGTAGAGCCTGATTTTCAGCGTTCCGGCGCGGTGATGGGTCAAGGCGAGATCGGGCGGCCTGCCGGCGAGCGTCGTGATTGCCGCGACGGTCTCGTCGGTGATCAGCTCGGCCGAGGCGGCAAGCACCGCGCCGTCGGCGCCGTCATCGACCACGACCGGCATGCCGCGGCGAAGGTCGTGTGCGGCACGATCCACCGCGGCGAGCCGCCGGCGGTCGGCGCTGCCTTTCTGATCGCTCTCGGATGCCATGCGCTGTGATCGAATGGGTCTGATGCGGGCTGGACGCGCCGTATCGAAACCCGCGCGCCGTTCGTGCCGATTATATAGATTTTTTCCCCGCCGGGTCATCCCGATGCGAAGGGGCGCATCAGCGGCCGTAGATCTCCAGCGCCTGCCGCAGGTAGTCCGCCGCCGCGCCGTGGCGCAGGCCATAGCGACGCTCGATATCGCGTATGCGGGCGTTGTCGACGACGATGTCGTGCACCAGCTGGAGCCAGCGCACCGGCGGCAGCGCGGCGGCGATCTGCAGCGCCAGCGCCCGGGTCCAGGGCAGATACCGCCGTTCCCACATCAGCCGCTCCGCCGCCGTCATGCGATCGAGGAAATCCCGCCCCGTCCGGCGCTGCAACGGCACGCCGCCGCCCATTCCGAAGCCACTGGTCGGGAACATGCCGCGGCCGACGGCTTCCGTCACCGTCCGGATTTCCAGGGCGGCGGCGACATGGGATGCGAGCAGCCTTCCCGTCGCATGCAGCCGGAGAACGACGTCATGGCGCAGCCGGGCCCTGGTCTCGGGCGTGGGCGGCACCTCATGCGCCTCGCCCGTCCCGCCGATCGCCCGCTTCAGCCGTGCCCTTCTTCCATGCGCCATCGCGTTGCGCTCACTTTAACCGGAGGAGTCATTCGAAAGGCGGGGTGCGGTCGCCGCCAGGCAGGTCCCGGATGAGATCCCCGAGCTCGATATCGTCGAAATCCGGATCGACCCGCTGGCAGTCCTCGATCGCCTCGGTAGCACGCAGCGGGAGCCGGACCGCCCGCGGCAGGCGCGGTCTGCGGGTTCCGTCCGGGAAATGGCTGCGGCGTTTCTGGTGGTATGTATCGGTCATTTTGGTATTATAGCGGTATTATTACCTCATATCAAGGTATTTTTCCCGCATGCATGGCCACTCCGATTATCGCAGACTCGCGTCATGACCGATTTGAGGGACCATATCCGCGCCCGGTTGCGCGAGATCGGCAAATCCGCCCGCAAGGCGTCGCTCGATGGCGGACTTCATCGGGATGCGATTCGCAATATCCTGCGCGCGAAATCACGCAATCCGCGCCGCGACACGCTGGAAGGCGTCGCCCGCGGACTCGGCTGGAGCCTCGAGGCGCTGCTCGACCTCCCCTCCCAGGGCAACGTCAGCCAGTTCAGCCAGCCGATCGTCGAAGTGCCGCTGATCAGCTGGGTGCAGGCAGGCGGGCTGAGCGAAACGACTGATCCATATCCCATTGGAAACGCCGAAGAATTTATCCCAATCGCGCACCGCCGCAACACCCTGATCGCGTTGCGGGTGAGCGGGGCGAGCATGAACAGGATCGCCCCGGAAGGCAGCGTCATCATCGTCGACTACGCCGACAGATCCCTCGTCTCCGGACGATACTACGTGGTCAAGCACGGCGGCGACGCGACCTTCAAGCGCTACCGCGCCAGCCCCGACCGGCTGGAGCCCGACAGCACGGAACCGCACGATACCGTGTTCGTTCAGGGCGAGCTCGAGGTGGTCGGGCGGGTGGTCCAGGTGGTCAATCAGCTGGGCTGACCGGCGCCCCCGGACGGGCGGAGCTTGACGAGGTATTAATACCGCTATATACTTTTTACGGTATTAATACCTGCTATGGAGCCTTCCCATGTCCGAGCCCGCCCAGGCGGCCGCGCTGGCGCGGCGCTACGACGGCCCGGTTCCGCCGCTCGCCTCGCTCCCGTCCGATTTCGATTCGTCCTGGCGCGACCGGCTGGAGAACCGCAGGCGCTGGGCCTGGGCCGATGTCCGCGAGATCGGCCATCGTATGGCGCGGGCGCGACGCGCTTTCGCCGAGACAAGGGCCATCGCGCATCATCGGGAGTGGGTCAGGCTGCGCCGCTGCCTCGCGCGATCGCTTCATGTCTGGGCGGCGTATCGCGGCCTGTCGCGCGCGGAGACGCGCCGGCCGCGTTAACGAAGCGTTAAGAATGACGGCGGGATGATCGATGGCGGCTGGATATTGCAGGGAGGAATTCACCCATGTCCGAGTCAGCCTATCTGAGCAGCCTGAAATCTCGGCATGCCGCGCTTGACCGCGCGATCCTGGAGGAAGAACGGCATCCCGCGCCGGACGACCTGGCGCTGAAAGCGATGAAGCGCCGCAAGCTGCGCCTCAAGGAGGCCGTCAACGAGCTGAGCCAGGATGCACAGCCGCATGCGATGACCTGACCGCTCTCCCCGCCCCGGAACGGTTATTCGGGCGCGACGCAGCGGTAATGGACGATCGCGCCGTCAAGGCCGGTCAGCTCGGGTTCCAGCCCGCGCGCGGCGCATTGCTCCCGCGCCACGGGCCATGCCACGAAGTGCCGCAGTCCCGGCGCAATCTCGGCGATGTAGGACACCTCCACGTCGACGGTATCCTGGCCGGTCGCCGACAGCTGCGCACACCCGCCCAGCACGGCGCAGAGCGACACCGCCAGCAAAGGCGGCGCACGCCGCCTCGATCCGCGGAAAATTCCCATTTTGTAATTTTAGCACATACAGGAAGCGCCGCCGACCGGCGCCTCGTCAGGCCAGGGTAATTGCCTTGGGAGAATCCTCTTCGATTGTCACTTCGGCCAAGCGGCGCAAGCCGCGCTGAGCCGGGGTCCAGAGCCACCGCCCCGGACAACTGGGCCCCGGCCCAGGGGCCGGGGCGACACTCAGGAGGTTGCCGGGAATGTCCCTGTGCGAATGCCCTGTCGTCAGGCGGCGTCGGCAATCAGGCGGGTGGCCGGGAAATGCACCGTCACCGTCGTGCCCTCGCCCAGCTTGCTGGCGAAGTCCAGCGACCCGCCATGCAGTTCGCACAGCGAGCGCGAGAGCGGCAGGCCGAGCCCGGTGCCTTCGTACCGCTTCTGATGGCTGCCCTCGACCTGGCCGAACACCTCCAGCGCCCTCGGGATGTCCTCGGGGGCCACGCCTATCCCGTTGTCGATGACCGCGACGCGGAGCCCATCCGCCGCCGCCGCGGCCGACAGGACGACGCGGCCGCCTTCCGGCGTGAACTTGACCGCGTTCGAGAGCAGGTTGATCAGGATCTGCTTGACCATCCGCTTGTCGGCGCGCAATCGCGGCAGCGCGCCCTCCAGCTCGATCTCGAGTGCGATATTCCGGCTCAGCGCGCGTTCGCGCACCAGACGCACGCTCGCCTCTATGACCTGGGTCGGGCAGAAAACCTCTTCATGCAGATCGACCTTGCCGGTCTCGATCTTGGAAAGATCGAGAATATCGTTGATCACCTCCAGCAAATGCTCGCCGCTCTGGTGGATGTCGACGGCGTATTCGCGGTAACGGTCGTTGCCCAGGGCGCCGAAGGATTCCCTGCGCATGATGTCGGAGAACCCGATGATGGCGTTCAGCGGGGTGCGCAGCTCGTGGCTCATATTGGCGAGGAATTCGGATTTGGACCGGCTGCTGACCTCGGCATGCTCCTTGGCCGCACGCAGCTCCCCGGTCCGTTCGCGCACGCGCTTTTCCAGCAGCTCGTTCTGTGCCGCCTTCTGCCGCTGCGCTTCCTCGTTCCGGAACATGTAGGATTCGACCGACCGCGCCACGTCGCCGATCTCGTCCAGCCGCTTGAGCAGCGCCGGATCGGACGTGGACGAGACGCCGCTGATCACCGTCGTGCGGACGCGCAGAACGGGATGCAGCACAAGCATGCCGACCACAGCCATCGCCACCGCCGTAATCAGGGTCGAAATGATCGTTGCCTGCAGGAGCGTCCGGGCGATGAAATGGATGAGATCGCCCTTCAGCATCGACGAGTCGAGCCGGACCGCGACGAAATACGGGTCCCCCTGATCGGCGAGCCGGAACACGACGTCGTATCGGCTGTCGAACCGGCGCCGGGCCACGGTTTCGTCCGGCCCCTGTTCCTGGATGCCGGGAGGGACCAGCGCCGGCGACTCGCCGAAGCTGTGCACGACGGCGCCGCCGAGGTGAAAGATGGTGACGCCGCGCAGCCCGGTGGCCGGCATGACCTGCTTCGCCAGCAGGCGGAAATCATGCGGCGCGATGTCCGCCGGCGCCAGTCGGCTCAAGGCGCCGATCAGCGTGCGGGCCTCGTCCTCCAGCCGGGTCAGCGCCGATTTTTCGCGCTCGTTCAGGTTCGGTATCGCCATCGCGGCGAGGGCAAGAAAGCTGCACAGGAACAACGCGCCTGCGACCTCCCAGCAAAGCCTGCTCCGAAGAAGCTGAAAAAGACCCGGCATCCCGATATATCCCGCGGCGCGGTCAGTTGCTGACATGCGAATGGATTGCGCAAACGTTGGGAACAAGCTACCCGGCGCTCCGTCAAGAAACAATTAAACGCCCTTTGCCCCGCCCTGCCATGCGCAAGGGCAAGCCATTGATAAGGTCTCGAGGTTTCCTGCCAGATCCGCGGCGCTTAACAAAAGATTTCCATTTCGCCGGCATACTCCGCGGAGGTCATCATCGACGGCGGGGATGTCATGAAGATCATCGGCGTAGGAGCCACGAACCGCAGGCGCGACAAGCGCGTCGAGGTGCGCCCGGTCCAGGTGGAGCTGGAAGGGCGCCGCTACGACACGCTGGACTGGAGTCTCGGCGGATTTCTCATCGATGGCTACGACGGCAGGCGCCGGCCGGGCGAACCGGTCACGGTCGGGCTGACGATCAAGGCCGGCGACCGCACCTATGAACAGGTCGTCCGCGCGGAAATCGTCCGTATTACGGGCCAGAACGGCCGTCTGGCGGCGAATTTCATCGAGCTCGACGCGCAGACCCTCGACCTGCTCGAAGGCTGGATGACCGGCCGGCTGCTCCGGAGCGCGCGCCGCAAAACCGGCTGACGTCTGACGGTCAGGCCGCGGCGGACCGCCAGATGGCGCGCAGCGTCTCGCCGTCCATGCCGGGCAGCGCCGGCGCCAGGATCGTCGCGAGATTGGCGGCGTCGGCCTCGTCGGTCCTCACCCCGCGCAGCGCGAAGTAGGCTGCGATATTCCCAACCGCATCCGCGGCCCGACGCCCGACATCCATGGTCTCGTCCGTGGGGCGCTCGACGGCCCCGGCGAGCGCAAGCTGCTCGGCGTGCTCGCAGTCGACCTCCAGCTTCATCAGCACCTTGCGCAGCGCCTCGGACCGTTCCACCGGCACCGGCGGCATGCCTTCCTTCATCCGCCGCCTGATCGCGCGCATGCCGCAGACGACGACGCTGTTCCATTCGGCCACCGCGTCCAGCGCCGAGCGCAGCTCCGCTTCCGACATCGCGCCCCGCCCGCTGGCGCCGGTCCAGGTGCAGAACAGCATCACATTGACGTCGATCCCGTGGCGCTCCTGGAGCTCCAGGCAGGCGGGCGGCACACCGGCGGTGCCGTAGACCGCCAGCGAAAAGTCCCAGAACGGATGATCGTCGAATTCAACGGGCATCGTTTTCTCGCTCGGTTCCAATGGTGCGGCCCCCGTTTTCCGCCAAAGGGCGCGGCGACGCAAGGGGCGGACGCCTCAGGCGGCGAAAGCCTCCGATGACGAGCGGTGCGGCGCCGAGAGATAGTCCTCCGACTGCATCTCCTCCAGCCGCGACACCACGCGGCCGAACAGCGCGGCGCCGTCGCCTTCGACGTAGAGCCCCTCGGGCGGAACGGCGGCGGAGCAGACGATCTTGGTGCGGTGTTCGTACAGGCTTTCGATCAGGATGGCGAAGCGCTTGGCCTCGTTGCGCTGCGCCGGGCCCAGGGCGGGAATGCCGGACAGGATCACCGTGTGGAACTGGCAGGCGATGCGCACGTAGTCCGCGGGGCCCAGCGGCTGTTCGCACAGCCCGGCGAAGCTGAACCGGGCGACGCCATGCGCCTGGCGCGGCACCGGCACTTCGCGGCCATGCACGGTCAGGCTCCCCGGCTCTCCCGCCTCTCCCCCCGCCAGCGAGGCGAAGGCGGTATCCAGCGCGGCTTCCGCGGCCGCGTCCAGCGGCGCGTGGTAGACACCCACGGCCTTCAGCCGGTCGCGCCGCCAGTCGCGCGCGCCAGCCACCTCGATCACATCGAGCCGGTCCCGCAGCAGGTCGATGAAGGGCAGGAAGCGGTCGCGATGAAGTCCGCCCTCGTACAGCCGGTCGGGCGCGATGTTGGAGGTGGCGACGATGACCACCCCCTCGTCGAACATGGCCTGGAACAGGCGGCGGATGATCATGGCGTCGGCGATGGTTTCCACCTGGAACTCGTCGAAGCAGAGCAGGCGGGACCGCGCGGCGATCAGCGCGGCCAGCCGCGGAATCGGATCTCCGGACGCGCTGGTGGAGCCATCCTGCCGCCAGCGGTGAAGCTGTGCATGCACCTCCTGCATGAAGGCGTGGACATGAACGCGGCGCCTGGCGGCGACCGGCGCGTTCTCGAAAAACAGGTCCATCAGCATGGACTTGCCCCTTCCGGGCGGGCCGTGCAGGTAAATCCCGCGTGGCACGTCGTCGGCCGCGCGGCGCGCCCGGCCGAACGAAACCAGCCGGCGCAGCAGCCCGCCCGCGCCGCCGGCCCTGTGTGCCAATGCCTCGTGCAGTGCCTGCAGCCGCGCGACCGCTTCGCGCTGGGCGTCGTCGGGCTCGATATCGCCGGAATCCACGCGCCGGCGCCAGACATCTGCGGGGCCGTTCATGGCTTCGGTCGGGATGTGCGCGTCACGTCCCGTCTCAGACCCCGCTGACATTGACCCGGCGGACCCAGTATTCCCAGGCCCGGTTCACCGCGAGCTCGCCAAAGAACCGGCCCTGCGCGCCGTCGATCTCGCCCGGCGTCATGTATTGCGGGTCGCCGAGCCGCACGCAGTCCATCTGCAGCCGCGCATTGACCTCGAGATAGATCGAGGACATGACGGCCTCGCGGATATTGGCGCCGACGACGACGCAGCCGTGGCCGCGCATCAGCGCGATTCGGTGGTCGCCCAGGCAGCGGGCGAGGTCGTGCCCGTGATCGTTGTTGAGCACCAGCATGGTGGTGTCGCCGAATTTCTCCCTTATGTCCCAGACCGGGATGTCCTCCCCCATCGTGCTGCCGGTATGCATCAGCGGGCGCAGCTTCACCCGCGTCACCCCGAAGGGGATGACCGACAGCGAATGGTTGTGCACCACCGCGTTCACGTCCGGGCGGGCCGCGTAGATCGTGCCGTGGATATAGCGTTCGGCATACATCGGCAGGCCGCGCTGATCGACGGGGTCGTTGTCGAGCGTGTATTCCATCAGGTCGTCGAGCGTCACGATCTCCGGGCTGCGCGAGCACGCCATGACGTAGCGGTCAGGATCGGCGGGGTGGCGCATGCTGAGATGGCCGAACGCGTCGACCACGTTCTCGTTGGCGAGCACCCGGTTTGCGATCACCAGATCCCGCATTACGCTGAACAGTGCCTGCATGTCTCAATCCTCCCTGACGCCGGGCGCGGGCGCGCCGCGCGCCGTGGCGTAACGGCGGTGTTGCGCGTATTCTCGTTGTGGCGGTGTGATCTGTTTCAAGAGGGTCGAAATAATGTCTGAGCGGCTGGACTACCGGAAAATCGGCGCGGAGCCATGGAAGATGCTGGGCGCAATGGCGGCCTATTCCAAGGACTGCGCGATCGAATACACGCTTGTCGAACTGGTAAAGCTTCGCGCCTCACAAATCAACGGCTGCGCGAACTGCGTCAACCTGCACGCCGGCACCCTGCGCAAGCTGGGGGAGACGGAGGAACGGTTGCAGCTCGTCGTCGCCTGGGCGGAGGCCGAATGCTTCACGGAGCGGGAACAGGCGGCGCTCGCCTGGTGCGAGGCGGTGACGCTGGTCGCCCAGTCCGGCGTGCCGGACGAGCTTTTCGCGCGGCTGACCGCCCATTTCGACGAGAAGGAGATCGTGGACCTCACCTTCACCATCATCACGATCAACTGCCACAACAGGCTGGCCGTGGCTTTCCGCCGCCCGCCGGGAAGCTGAATTCCGGGATGCCATCCGCCGGGTCCGGCGGTATGATCGGAATCTGAAGCGCGACAGGCTCGCAGGCGACCGCACAGGCCGCCGCAGCGAACCGCATCGGAGGCACGCCATGGAAGGCATGACATCGACGAAATTCAACGTGGGCGGGGTGCTGCTCGACCGGCCGTTCAAGATCCGCCGGCTCGGCCATTTCGGCTTCAACTGCACCAATTTCGACGCCTGCGTGAAATTCTACACCGAGCTGCTGGGGTTCAGCATCGCCGACCCGATCCATTTCGGCGCGCGCATCGAGGACGAGAAAATCCGCAACTCCCTCGAGCACACCACCGGCTACTTCACGCGGCACGGCACCGACCACCATTCCTTCGTGCTGTTCCCGAAGCCGCTGATGGACTACATGGGCGGCCGGTCCAAGCGGCCCGACGTCACCATCAACCAGATCACCTGGCAGGTCGGCAGCCTTCAGGAAGTCACGGGTGCCGAGGACTGGCTGCGCGAGATGGAGAATCCCATCCGGCGCTCGGGCCGCGACACGCCGGGCTCCAACTGGCATGTCTACCCGTTCGATCCCGACGAGCATATCAACGAGCTCTATTACGGCATCGAGCAGATCGGCTGGGACGGGCGTTCCAAGCCGAATGCCTTCCGCAAGCGGGGATTCCACGCGAAGCCCGATCTGCCGCAGATATCCGAATACGACGAGATCGAGCTGGCGAAGGCGGAAGGCACCGACATCAACGAAGGCTACCGCTTCGAGCACGGGCTGGAAGGCAAGTACGATGTCGCCGGCATCCTGCTGCCGCGGCCCTTCAAGGTAGTGCGCATCGGCCCGGTGCGGCTGTTCGTCCAGGATATGGAGCAGGCGTTGTCCTTCTACCGCGACCGGCTGGGGATGCGCGTCACGGAGGAAGTCACCTGGAACGGCCACCGCTGCGTTTTCCTGCGGGTCAACACCGAGCACCACTCCATGGCGCTCTACCCGATGGCGCTGCGGGCGGAGCTGGGGCTGAGCCCGCACACGACCTGCCTGTCCTTCGGCGTGCAGATGGGCGACTACAAGCAGCTCCGCAACGCGATCTCCTTCCTGGGGGAGAACAAGGTGGAGATAATGACCCTGCCGGCGGAGCTGTTCCCCGGCATCGACTATTCCGCCTTCGCCATCGACCCCGACGGCCACGCGATCCAGCTCTACTACTACATGGAGCAGGTCGGCTGGGACGGCAGGCCGCGCCCCGCATCGGAGCGCCGCCCCGTCTCCGACCCCTGGCCGGAGGCGCTGGAGCCGATGTCCGACACGTTCGGCGGCGAGCCGTTCCTCGGACCGCTCGGATAGCGGGTTATTCGAGGCTGATCGTGATCGTCGTCCCTGCGGGGCCGACGGTCACGGCCGCATCGTCGAAGGATGGCGGGCCGAAGAAGGCGGGCGCGTCGTTGCTGAACCCGTAATCCTCCAGCGGAATGCCCAGGAACCCCTGGTCGAACGCGCCGTTGCCGTTTTCGTCGTGGAACACGGCGATCGCGTACCGGCCGGGCTTCAGTCCGGTGACCGTGATTCGCGCGCCTTCCCTGCCAGCGGGAACTTCGCCGCGGGCGATGCTGCCCTCGTCGCTGGGAAACGCGTCCGCACGGTCATAGACCCCGTATTCGATCGTGCCCCGATCCGACCGCGCGCCGGTCACCACCACCGTCAGGTCGGCGGCGGCGACGGCGGGTGCGCAGAGGCAGGCAATGGCGGCGGCAAGACAAAAGCCGTGGCGGACGATACTACGCGACGCCGCCTCCCGGTCAGCCGCCGAACGTGGCGTGGAGAAACGCCACTGTCTTGGCCCAGCTGTCCTGCGTCGCCGCCTCGCGGTAGCGCTCGGCATTGCAGAAATTCTGGAAGGCGTGGCCCGCCCCGTCATACCGGTAGAAGCTGTGCTCCTTGCCCAGTCGGTCGAGCTCCGCATCGATCCTGTCGACGTCCGCCGGCGACGGGTTGCCGTCGTCGTTGCCGTAGAATCCGATCGCCGGGCCCTTCAGCCCGTCGAGCAGGTCGAACGGCGCCGGACCGTCGTCGCTCCACGGCGTGAACATGTTGCCGCCGTAATAGACTGCGCAGCCGCCGATCGCGGCGTTGGTCGACGCGCCGAGAAACGCCATCCGCCCGCCCATGCAATGGCCCAGTATGCCGATGCGCCGGCCGTCCACGTCGCTCCGCGCCTTCAGCCAGTCGACCGTCGCGCCCACGTCCTTGACGATTTCCGGATCGCGCGGAAACGGGTTCTCGCGCGGCGGCTCGAGCACCGGCGGCCAGTGGTAGAAATCCGGCGCGACAGCAACGAACCCCTCCGCCGCCAGGTCGTCGCAGACCTTCCTGGTGAAGTCGTCGAACCCGTCGCGGTGATGGACCACGATCATCGCCGGATGCGCCCCGTCGCGCTGCGGCGTCGAGCACAGCAGCTTCATCGGCACGCCTTCGACCGTTGTTTCCAGCAATTCCGCCATCGGCTCCGCTCCCTCCCTTGTTGTAACCGGCCAGATAGGACCGGCTCGTCCGAAAGCAAAACCGTACTGTCCGGTCAGGACGGGGTCAATGGCGGGGCAGACCGCGGACCGGCGGTTGTGACCGGCCGCGGAAACCGCTATCTGTTGGCCATGGCGGAGACGCGAGCGACCGGCAAGAGCTGGGTGAAGCCCACCACGGAGTACGGCCCGCTGGCCGTATTCTTTATCGTCTATCTGAAATGGGACCTGCTGGCCGCGACAGGCGCGCTGATCGCCGCCACCGCCGTCGCGCTGGCCGTGTCGCTGATCGTCGAGCGCCGGGTGCCGATGATGCCGCTGATCACGGCGGTCATCGTCGGCGTCTTCGGCGGGCTGACGCTGTGGCTGCAGGACGATACGTTCATCAAGATGAAGCCGACCATCGTCGAGGCGCTGTTCTCCATCGTGCTGTTCGGCGGGCTCCTCTTCAACCGCCCGCTGCTCAAGCCGCTGATGGGGGCGGCCTGGCCGATGGACGACACCGGCTGGCGCAAGCTGACGCTTCGCTTCGCCGTCTTCTTCGCCGCGATGGCGGTGCTGAACGAGATCGTATGGCGCACGCAGACCACCGATGTCTGGGTCACCTTCAAGGTCTTCGGGCTTATGGCGCTGACCCTGATCTTCGCGGTCGCCCAGACCCCGCTGCTCCGCCGGCACGCCGTCGAGCCGCCGGCCGAAAAAACAGAATCCTGATCGGCTGGCTTCGTATTCCGGGAACCGGAACAGTCCGCGAATAACTGGTAGCGTGCGATAAGAAAAGAGGAAGAAATGAAAATCGCCATGATGGGCAGCGGCGGGGTCGGCGGCTATTTCGGCGGCCGGATGGCGGCAGGCGGCGCCGATGTCGCCTTCATCGCGCGGGGCGCGCATCTGGATGCGATTCGCAAGAACGGGCTGAAGATCGAAAGCCCGGAGCGCGGCGACGCGCTGGTCCGCCCCGCCCGGGCCACCGACGATCCGACGGAGATCGGCCCGGTCGATTGCGTGATCGTCGGCGTGAAGCTCTGGGCCACCGAGGAAGCGGGCAGCGCCATCGCCCCGCTGCTCGGACCGGACACCGCCGTGCTGTCGCTGCAGAACGGGGTGGAATGCGACGACATCCTGGCCGGGATCGTCGGGCGCGAGCGGCTGATCGGCGGCGTCGCCTTCATCGCCAGCTCGATCGGCAGGCCCGGGGTCATCGACCATCTGGGCACGCTGCAGCGGGTGGTGATCGGCGAGCCCGGCGGCGGAAGCTCGGACCGGGTGCAGGCGCTGCACGGCATCATGTGCGCCGGCGGCATCGACGCGGAGATCAGCGACGACATCCAGCGCACCATCTGGGAAAAATTCGTCTTTCTGGTCGGGCTCAGCGCCACCACCACGCTGATGCGCACCACGATCGGCCCGATCCGCGAGGATCCGGACCGCCGCGTCACGCTGCGCGCGATCTTCGAGGAAGCGACGGCGGTGGGTCGCGCCAAAGGCGTCGACCTGCCGGCCGATTTCGCCAAGGACCGGCTGGCCTTCACCGACGGGCTGCCGGCCGGCATGACGTCGTCGATGCACCACGACCTGGAACGCGGCAACCCGCTCGAGGTCGCCTGGCTCAGCGGCGCGGTCGCCCGGCTGGGGGCAGAGCTGGGCGTCCCCACCCCGGTGAACCGCACCGTCCTCGCCGTGCTGAAACACCTGGCGGCGCCGCGCTGATGGAGCGCCCCGCGCTGACGCTGCGCTCGGTGCGCAGCCGCGCCGTGCTGGCGCCGATGCGCCGGCCCCTCAGCACCAGCGCGGCCCGGATGGACGAGGCTCCCTTCCTGCTGGTCGAGGTCGAGACGGAAGAAGGCGTGACAGGCCGCGCCCACGCCTTCTGCTATCTGGCGCTGGCCGTCCCCACGATGCGCGGGACGATCGCGCGCGCTGGCGACATTCTCGCCGGCGCGAAGGTGGAACCGGAAGCCATCGCCGCCACGCTGGCCACGCGCTTCGCCCTGATCGGCACGGCGGGGGTCGTCGGCATGGCCCTTTCCGCGCTCGACGTCGCGCTGTGGGATGCGTTGGCCGTTGCAGCGGGCCTGCCGCTGTCAAGGCTGCTGGGGGCGGAGCGTGCGGCGATTCCGGCGTATAACAGCAACGGCCTCAGCCTGACCGACCCGGCGGCGCTGGGCGACGAGGCCGCCACCCTGCGCGCCGAGGGATTCGATGCGGTCAAGATCCGGCTGGGCCGCGCCGCGGCGGACGAGGACCTGCGCGCCATCCGTGCCGTGCGCGACGCCATCGGACCGGATGCGCCGCTGATGGCCGATTTCAACCAGGCGCTGGACGCCGGCGAAGCGCTCTCCCGCGCCCCGGCGCTGGACGGGGCCGGGCTCGCCTGGATCGAGGAGCCGGTGGCGCATGACGACTACGCCGGCTGCGCCCGGCTGGCGGCCGCGCTGGTCACGCCGGTGCAGATCGGCGAAAATTTCTGCGGCCCCCATGCGATGCAGGCTGCGCTCGCCGCCCGGGCCTGCGACATGGTGATGCCGGACCTGATGCGCATCGGCGGCGTCACCGGATGGCGCCGCGCGGCGGCCCTCGCGGAGACGGCTGGGCTACCCGTCTCTTCCCATCTCCATCCGGAGGTCAGCGTGCATCTTCTGACCGCCACGCCGACCGCCCACTGGCTCGAATACGTGGACTGGGCGGAGCCGTTCCTGGCGGAGCCGCTGCGCGTGCGCGACGGGGTCGCCCATGTACCGGACCGCCCCGGAACCGGCATCGCATGGGACGAGGCGGCGGTGGCGCGCCTCGCCGCCGGTTAGCGCCGCTCGGCCAGTTGCCCGCGCCACTTGGCGGACAGCGCCGGCACCGACAGCGCGCGGTCGAGCTCCGCCGCCGACGGGCGCTTCTTTTCCCAGATGCGGAGGATCTCCATTACGGTCAGCCCCGCCGAATCGCGCGCGACCGGCGTAATCTCGTCCCCCGCCCCGACCTCGCCGGGCTCGAGGACGCGGAGATAGAACCCGACATGGCCGGTCCTCAGAAATTCCTTCGGAAAGGACGGTCGGTCGTATTTCATCGCCAGCTTGTGACAGGGGGTGCGGGGCTCGCTGACCTGCACCAGCGCGTCCCCGATGGCGAAGCTGTCGCCGATATGGACCGTTTCCTCGGTCATGCCCGTCACGGTCAGGTTCTCGCCGAAGGCGCCGGGAGTCAGCGCGCCGGCCGTCAGCACCGTCCGCCAGTAAGGATAGTGGTCGTCGGAATAGACATAGACGGCCATGTCCGCCCCGCCGTGGACCGTAAGATCGCTCTGCGCGTCGCCGTCGATGTTGAGCCGCCGCATCGTCACCCTGCCCTCGACCGGCTGCTTGAAGATCGAGGTCGCATAGGTCCGGCCGCCCCAGGTCACGCTGCGCGGCATTGCCACGTTGACCGACAGCAGCTTCATGGGGGATGATTCCTTCTCAGTCGATGCCCACCGTCCCGGAGCGCCGGCCGCCCTGTCAGAAGGTATGCCACACTGAAGACCGCTGTCACCATCGTCGTCCTGCTGGGACTGCTCGCCCTGGCGATTTACGCGGCCGTCACCGTCTGGACGGGGCTGGGCGACGTCGAGATATCCACCGCCGGCACGCTGGCGATGGTCGCGGGCGTCGTACTGAGCCTGGCGGTGGGCGGCGGGCTGATGTTCCTGGTTTTCTGGTCGAGCCGCCACGGGCACGACGATTCGGACCGCTGACCCCGCGGAGCTACTCCTGCCTGTCCTTCCGCCGTTCGGCGATGCCCTTGGGCGGGCCCGCGTTCTTGCGCCGGCGGTCCGGGCCGAAATAGGTGTCGGTGCGGACGAAGCGTATGGGGTTGTCGATCAGCGACGTCAGGCGCTCGGACAGCGCCGTCACCGAGATCGGCTTGGCCAGGAACATGTTGACGCCGGCGTCCCGCGCCTCGATCACCCGGGCGGTTTCCGTATGGCCGGTCAGCATGATGATCGGGACATAGGGGTTGGGGCTGCGGTCGTCGCGCCGGACCAGCCTGGTGAACTCCAGCCCGTTCATGGGCTCCATGTTCCAGTCGGAGATCACGATATCCGCCTCGAACCGCTGAAGCTCGTCGAAGGCCTCGTTTCCGGTCGTCGTCTCGCAGATGTTGCGGACGCCGAGGGCATTCAGGATCGTGCGCAGCAGCTTCTGCATGTTCTTGTTGTCCTCAACGACCAGTACGTTGAGAGACGAGAAATCGTAGCGGGCGCCGCCGTGGAAGTTCATGTCGTCTGAGCCCCTTCGCGGGCGTCCCGAAATGGTTAGAAGCGCTAGCGTAGAGTGAACGCAACCGGTTTATAAATCCTGAACGCGGCCGGTGCGGGGGCTGCGCAAGTCCCTAGTAATTATCGCGAAATCGGCGTCCCAGCCGCCGTTCTCCGGCATCGCAGGGCGGCTCCCAGCGCGCCACGGCCCGGTGCAGCAGGCGGGGGCTACGCGGCGGCGTCAGCCCCGCGATTTCCAGGATCAGCTTTCGGCGGACGGCGACCGCGAAGGATTGGAAATCCTCGGCGACCACCATGAACGCGCCCGGCCCGCCGATCACGCAGTTGCGGTAGTAGAGATCGAGGTTGGGCATGGGCGCGCCGTAGCGGTCCATGCGGTCGTTGACGATGGGCAGCCCGTTGACGGTGATCCGTCGAGCAACCGCCGCATCGCGGGCCTGGGTGACGAGCCCGCCTACATTGTTCGGCCCGTCCCCCGACAGGTCGATGACCCGCCGCGTGCCCTCGAATCCGTTATTGTCGAACATTGGCACGGCGAAGCGCAGCGCCGCGCTGATGGAGGTATAGAGCCCCCGCGCCATGGGCGCGGCGGCGATGCGCTGTGCGAACGCCCGGGCGCCGGCCTCCGAATCGATCAGGGTCCAGCCCACCACGACCGCCTGGGCTTCCTCGTCCGCCCATTCGAAATAGGTGACGGCGATGCGGCGGAGCGCACCGCTTCGAATGGCTGAAATGACGCGCGGGTCCTGCAACGCCGCGACATAGCCGTCGCGCTGCAGCGCGCCCTCCTCGGCGTCGACGCTGCCGGAAATATCGACGCCGAGCACGAGCTCGAGATCCACCGCCGTCGTGCCCCGTGCCGGGGATGGAAGCGTCGCCGGCCCAATCAGGGCTGCCACGACCAGGGCCTTGAACCCGAATCCCATCGTCGTTTGTCCTGCGAACCGCAGTCGCTCGTGCCGGCAGGCGACCGGCCGAACCCGGCCGATCGTCGCGCCGCCCGCGAAGGAGCCTTCAGTGCTTCTTCATCCGTACACCGGGTCCTCCGGAGACCCCTTCCGCCAGAAACTCCACCCCTGCGCCTTCCAGCGCCGATTGCAGCTTCTGGACGGCTTCCGCTCTCGGCGGGCGCGTCTCGTTTTCATAGCGGTTGATCGTGGACAGGCCGATTCCCGACACGTCGGCGAGTTTCGGCTGGGTCCATTTCAGCAGACCGCGCGCGGCACGGCATTGACTGGGCGACATACTCATCGTCCGTCTACCGTCTTTCCATACCGTTCATTCCCTTTCGGGACACATCATTTGAGCACAACCCTCCCCCGAACCCAAGCGATATAGTCCCGCGAACCCATGCCGCGGGCCCGGTTCTGTCCGCTTGACAGCGGAAATGGCGTCGTTAGGTTTTGCATAAGGCGCCGCGCTGCAGACGGTGCCGATTCATGACAGGGACCAGGGGGGAAACGTCTTGACCAAATTGCCGGTCACGTTCGCCTGCGGTCCGTACGACCGCACAGAAGCGCTGAGTCTGGGCATCGTCCAGCCGGAGGGCATCGAACTCCGCTACATTTCCATCCAGTCGCCGCCGGAAATGTTCGCCCGGATGGTGAAGACCCATTCGTTCGACGTCTCGGAGATGTCGCTCGCGCATTACTTCGTGATGCGGCTGCGCGACCGCGCGCCTTACGTGGCGATCCCGGTGTTTCCGTCGCGCATGTTCCGCCACGGATACATCTTCATCAACACCCGCAGCGGCATCGACAGCCCGACCGACCTGAACCACCGGCGCATCGGCATCCGCGCCTACCTCCAGTCTTCGGCGGTGTGGATTCGCGGCATCCTCGCCCGCGAATACGGCGTCGACCTCGACACCGTGCGCTGGGTCGAGGGCGGTGTGAACATGCCGGGCGAGCCGGACGAGGAGCTGAACCTGCCGCCTATCGGCAAGCTGCTGATCGACCGGGCCCCGGCGGGGCGCGACCTCAGCGGCATGCTGGAGCGCGGCGAGGTCGAGGCGTATCTCGGCGCGCTTCGCCCGGACTCGTTGCGACGCGGCGAGAACGTCGCGAGGCTTTTCCCCGATTACCGGGAAATCGAGCGGGCGTATTACGGCAAGACCCGCATCCACCCGATCATGAACACCATCGTCATGCGCCAGGAGTTGTACGAGGCCAATCCCTGGATCGCGGAGAGCCTTTACAAGGCCTGCCAGGACGCTAAGGCCTGGGCGCTGAAGCAGATGAAGTTTTCCGGCGCGCAGCGCTGGATGCTGCCGTGGATGTTCGATGAGATCGCCGAGATGATGGATCTGTTCGACGGCAAGCCCTGGCCCTACGGGCTGGAGCCCAACCGCCCCACCCTGGAGCTGTTCATGCAGTTTCTCGCCGACCAGAAGCTGATCGACGCGCCGGCGCCGGTGGACGAGTTGTTCGCCCCCATCGTCGGCTGGACCGAGTAGGCGCCATGCCCAAGCCGTGCCGCCGCCACGCCGGGCGGCCCCGTTGACCGGCCTGCCTGTCACCTTCGCCTGCGGCCCCTACGACCGGATGGAAGCGCTCGCCCGCGGCATCGTGCGGCCCGAGGGCATCGACCTGCG
>WHUE01000082.1:19764-20032 GCA_009377375.1 Alphaproteobacteria bacterium
AAATATTCGCCCGCATGCTGAAGACGCGCTCCTTCGACGTGTCGGAGATGTCCCTGGCGCATTACATGGTGACCCGCATCCGCGACCGTCTGCCCTGTATCGCGATCCCCGTCTTCCCGTCGCGGGTCTTCCGGCACGGCTACATCTTCATCAACCGCAACGCCGGAATCGCGACGCCGAAGGATCTGGAAGGCCGCCGCGTCGGCGTGCAGGAATACCGGCAGACGGCGGCGGTGTGGATCCGCGGCATCCTCGCCCATGAATACGG
>WHUE01000083.1 GCA_009377375.1 Alphaproteobacteria bacterium
CGCCTGGGCTGCGGCGCGTTCGGACGCCGCCGAAATGTCATCGGTCTGGCGGCGCAGCGCGGCGCCGACCTCGGCGGTCTTGGCGACCGCCTGCTCGGCGGCGCGGTTGGAGGTGGAGACCATCCGCTCGGCCTCCTCCTGCATCAACTCGTCGATCTCCTTGAGCTTCGAGGCGATCTCCTTCGACACCCGCTCGGACATCGCGTTGAGCGCGTCCGACTGGAAGCGCATCGAATCGCGCACCTCGTCGAAGCGTTCCAGCGCGTGGGCGACGGCCTCGTCCGTCGCCTCGGCCGCGCCCTCGGCATTCCGGCGCAGCGCCGCGTCGATCTCCTTGACCCGATCGGCCACGTTTTCGGCGGACGCCTCCGATATCCTCTGGAACTCGCGCAGCTCGGCGCGCAGCGCGGCGGACACTTCCTCCGCCTTGGCCTTCACCCGGTCGACCGCGGAGTCGGTGGCCGAGCTCAGCGCATCGGCATGCTGGCGCAGCACCGAGTCGACCTCCTGCACACGCGCCTCGATGACGCTGGCGGCGCGGTCCGCGTCGGCCTCCAGCTCGTCCGCCTGGGCGCGGAAGGCGCGGCCCATCTCCTCTATGCGGCCGTTCGCGTGGACGCCCGCATCGCGCGACAGCGCCTCGATCTGGGCCGCCTGCTCGCGCAGCGAGGCGGTGATGCCGTCGATGGTCTCGGACGACCGCTCGCCGGCCTTCGCCGTCTCGGCGGAGACCTTCTCGGCCTGGCGCTGAAAGGCCGACGCGATCTCGTCGATCTGGGTTCGGGCCGTGGCCACCGCGCGCTCGGAGGACGCCGACATCTGCTCGGCGTGACGGTTGAGCATCTGCCCGGCCTCGGCCAGCCGCGCCGCCGCCGTGGCGGCCACCGTCTCCGACGTCTTGTTCAGATCGTCGCCGCGGGCGCGCACCGAGCGGCCGACCTCGGCGATCTTCTCCATCGCCGCGTCGGAAACATCGGAGATGCTGCGCGACTCGTCCTGGAACGCCTCGATCGCGTCGCGGATCTGGCCCACCGTGCCGCGCGCGCCGTTGATGAGCTGTTCGGTGCGCTGACGGAAATTGTCGGCGACGTCGTCGACGCTGCTGACCGCCTGCTTGAGCCCGGCGACCAGCGTCACCGACTGCTGGCGGAACACGTCGCCGAGCTGGCGCGCCTTGTCCAGGGCCTCCTCCGCGGCGAGGTTCAGCCCGCGGGTATGGCCCTGCAGCGTCTCGCCCACCTCGCCGATACGGGCGCTCGCGACGTCGGCCGTTTCCGACAGCTGATCGGTGCGCGCCTTGATGAGATTGCCCGACTGCTCCAGCCCGACCGAGATTTCGCCGAACTTCGTCATCACCGTGGTCGTGTGCTGCTGCACCGCGTCGGAGGCGGACTTCACCCGCTCCGCCGCCTGCTCGGATTTGGGGCCGAAATCGGCGATCTGGCGGCGGAACTCGTCGCCCGTGTCCTTCAGCCGGGTGAGCGCGCTTTCGGACGATTCCTCCAGCTCCTCGAGCTGCTTGTCCACGGCCTGGCGCACGGCGCTCGCCCGCTCTGCCAGCCGGGCGGAAATCGAATCGAGCTGCTCGGTCTGGCGGTGCAGCCCGTCCTGGAGCAGCTGCACCTGGCTGACGGCCCGCTCGGAGACGGTGGACAGCTCCTGCGCCTGGCGGCGCAGCGCCTCGGTCACGGCCTGCACCTTCCCCTCGGCGTCGTCGGAGGGATAGGTGAGCCGCCGCAGCTGCGCCATCAGCGCGTCCGCGGTGCCGTGCAGCACGGTGCCGCGGCCCAGATAGGCCATCACCAGCCAGAGGAAGATCAGCGGCGCGAAGGCGCCCAGCAGCACCGCCGCCAGCTCGTGCGGCAGCATGAACCCGACATTGGCCCAGCCGATATTGACGGAGATATACCAGGCGCAGAGCGCCAGCCAGAGCGCGCTGGCCGCGCCGGCCGCGAGCGTCGCCCGCTTCATGTCCCGGTCGTCGTTTTCACCGAACGTCATCGTGATGCGTCTCGCTTCCCACTGCGGCGCTGGCGGGAACGCTGCGACGATTTTGCGGCGCCGTCCCCCGACCACGCAATGCCGGGCTCCGGCCGCGCGGCGGAGCCCCACTCGTTAAGTATAGCCGAGAGCCGCGATTCGCGACAAAGAAATGCATAGATATTAGGCACGACGGTTTCGAACCCTACCACGTGAACCTTTCGACGGCAGCGACCGGCGACTGGCCCGCCTCGGCGCAGCGCGCGGCGATGCGCGCCTCGACGGCGTCGCGCCCGCCGGCATCGTGCAACTCGTCGCCGTGCAGCCCGCCGAGCACGAGCACGGAATCCATGCCGCAGCCGGCGGCACCGGCGATGTCGGTGCGCAGCGAGTCGCCGATGGCGAGCGCGCGCGCGGGATCGGCGACGCCGAGCAGCCGGAAGCAGCTTTCGTAGATCGGCCGGTGCGGCTTGCCGAAATAGCGCACCCGGCCGCCGAGCGCCTCGTAGCGCACCGCCAGCGCCCCGGCGCAGATGATGCGGCTGCCGCCGCGTATGACCTCCAGATCGGGGTTGGCGCAGACCATCGGCAGCCCGGCCTTCGCCCCGGCGGCGAGCACGTCCTCGTAATCCGCCACCGTCTCGTCGTCCTCCCACGGGCCGGTATTGACGATCAGGTCGGCGGCGCCCACCGCGTCCACCCTTTCGAGGGGCAGCCCGTCGAACAGGCTCTCGTCCCGGGCCGGGCCGATATGCAGGCAGCGCGGCCCGATGCCCGCGAACCAGGGATCGCCGCCGTCGCGCAGCGCCAGATGGGTCGCCTCGCCCGAGGACATGATGTTGCGGCACAGCCCCGCCGGCATGCCCATGCGCAGCACCGCGCGCTCCAGCGCCGCCGCGCGGCGCGGCGCGTTGGTCAGCATCGCGTAGGGCTTGCCGGTCGCGGCCAGCGCCTGCAGCGCCTCGACCGCGCCGGGATAGAGCGTCACCCCGTCATGGATGACACCCCACAGATCGATCACGAACGCCTCGTAACCGTCAGCTACGTCGGAAAGCCCGGAGATCAGGGGGATACGCGGAGCCATGGAACCATGTATGCGGGGATGCGCCGGAAGCGGCGCCTTTGTGCCATGCGGGGCCTGGTTTGGAAAGGGTGAGACGACGCCGCGCACCGCTACTCGATCCGCGCCAGGCGCGGTTCGCCGAACAGATAGCCCTGGCCGTAATCGATGCGCAGGTCGAGGAGCTCCAGCAGCACCTTCTCGGACTCGATCTTCTCCACGATCAGGTCCATGCCGTGGCGGTCGGCAATGCGCTTGATGTCCTCGGGCGAGATATGGCTCTGCGGCTCGTGCAGCTCCCGCAGCAGGGTGGCGGCGTCCATCTTGATGTACTTGAAGTGCAGCCGCATCAGGTCGGCGTAGTCGATGTTGAGCCCTTGCACCTGGTCGACCGAGAAGCGGAAGCCCAGCAGCGCGAGCTGGCGCAGGTGCTTCTCGATGTCGAGGTCGCGGTTGGCGATGGTAGCGTAGGGGAACTCGAAGATCAGGTTGGGGGCGAGCTGCGTGTTGTCCGCCATGAACTCCACGAAGTTGCTGAAGAAATGGCGGTCGGTCAGGCTGTGGGCCGAGATGTTGCAGAAGAAGCCGACATTATGGTTGCGCGACTGCGAGCGGCGGACGAGCTGCACGCAGCGGAACAGCAGCATGTTGTCGATGGTCGGCACCAGCCCCTCGCGCTCGGCGATACCGATATACTGCGCCGGGGTCAGGACCTGGCCGTCGGTGTCGCGGATGCGGGTGAAGGCCTCGTAGAAGCAGCGCCGGCGCTGCGGCAGGCTGACCACCGGCTGCAGCACCAGGTCGACGCGGTTCATCTCCAGCCCCTCGCGAACGATGCCGAGGATGGCGTCGTCGTCGAGCCCGCGGACGAGGTCGGGCGCCGCCAGCGTCTCGCCGTCGCGGGCGACCAGGGACAGGGTGCGCGCGGCATCGGACGGGCCGTCGTTCAGGTCCTCGATATCCTCCGCATCGTCCTGCGGGGCGGGGCGGGGGTCGCGCCGGGATTCGGCGCTGCGCATCGCATGGGCGCCGCCGCTGCGGACGCTGGAAAACTGCTCGATCAGCCCCTGAAGGACCTTCACCTCGGCGATGACGTCGTCGACCTTCCTGCGGCCCTGCTCGTCGCCGTCGCTGCGCAGCTCGGCCGCCGCCAGCGCCTCGCGCATCAGGTCCATCCCGGCCTCGGCATCGGCCAGCCGGTCGCGCAGGGCAGCCACCTCGTCCCGCGACGCGTCGAGCTCCTCGGAAAGCCGGCCCTCCGCCTCCTGCCGGACGAAGACTTCATGCAGCAGCGCCGAGCCGATCAGCACCACGCCGCCGATCACGATGCCGGTATTGGCGTCAAGCGCCGGCAGGAACGCGGGCAGGCCCACGGCCACACCGGCGGCCACGACGGTGTAGCAGACGGCGATCAGGATGTGATGCAACGCGGACATGCCCGGGCCAGTGGTTTCGGAAGCCGCGCCAGAATGGCCGGGAGGTCTTGAATTAAGGTTAACGAATTGCGGCTGCCCTGCGCGGCGCGGCGCGCGCCTTAAAGATCCGCCCCGACGGCGCCGGAAACCGAGGAGAATCCGTCGCGCCGCAGCCGCTCGGCCAGGCCGCTGCCGACTTCCGTCACCAGCCCCGGGCCGCGCCAGATGAGCGCGGAATAGAGCTGCACCAGCGATGCGCCGGCGCGGATCATGGCGTAGGCGGCGTCCGGCCCGTCGATGCCGCCGCAGCCCACCAGCGGCAGCCGCCCGTCCACCGCCCGCGCCAGAACGCGAAGCGCGGCCAGCGCGCGCGGGAAAAGCGGCCTGCCGCTGAGCCCGCCCCGCACCGGCACGTCGGCGGAGGCGAGCGTCGCGGGGCGGTCGACGGTGGTGTTGCCGAGGACGATCCCGTCCACCCCGGCCGCCATGCAGGCTTCCGCCGCCTCGCGCAGCGCCATCTCGTCCATGTCCGGGGCGAACTTGACCAGCAGCGGCGGCGGCGCTTCGGGCTCGGCACGGCCGCGCGCCGCCATCGCCGCGTCGAGCAGCGCGCCGATCCGCGCACCCGCCTGCAGATCGCGCAGCCCCGGCGTGTTCGGCGAGGAGATGTTGACCACCAGATAGTCCGCGACCGGTGCGCAGGCCTCCACGCCGGCAGCATAGTCGGCATCCGCGTCCTCCGCGGCCGTATCGCGGTTCTTGCCGACATTCGCGCCGAACGGCCCCGGCAGCGGGCCCGCCTCGTATGTCCGCCGCATATTGGCGACGAATCGTTCCACCCCGTCGCTGGGAAAACCGAGCGCGTTCACCAGCCCCTCGTCCGCCGGCAGCCGCCACAGATTGGGGCGCGGGTTCTCCGCCTGGGGGCGCGGGGTGACGGTGCCCGCCTCGACGAAGCCGAAGCCGAGCCGGTACAGCGCGCGCACGGCCTCGGCGTCCTTGTCGAAGCCGGCGGCCAGCCCGACCGGGCTGGCGAAATCCAGCCCGAAGACATGGCTGCGCAGCACCGGATCGTCGAGGCGCGGCGCGGGCGGCATCAGCCCGGCCTTCAGCGCCAGCAGCGCCGCGCGATGCGCCGCGTTCGGCGGCAGCAGCCGCATCAGCGCGGTTCCGGTCCTGGCAAGCGCATCGCCCATGCGCCGAGACTACGAAATGCGGCGATTCGCGGCGAGCGGCGCGCCATTGATCGGGCCGGACCGCTCCTCTATATCAGTCGCACGGGCCGCCGGCCCGCCCTGAGAGCAAACGACCGGAACGATGGCGGAAACCGAAACACTCGAGGAAGCGAAGGAGAACATCGTCGACGAATTCTCGATGTTCGACGACTGGGTCGACCGCTACGAGTACATCATCGAGCTCGGGCGCGGGCTCGAAGGCCTGCCCGACGCGTTCAAGACCGACACCTATAAGGTGAAGGGCTGCCAGTCTCAGGTGTGGTTCGCCGCGGACGAGGCGGACGGACGGCTGCTGTTTTCCGCCGACAGCGACGCGATGATCGTGCGCGGGCTGATCGCGCTGCTGCTGCGCGTCTATTCCGGCCGCACCCCGGACGAGATCATTGCCACCCCGCCGGAATTCTTCGAAAAGATCGAGCTCGGCTCGCATCTCAGCGGCAGCCGCGCCAACGGGCTGCACGCCATGATCCGCCACATCCAGGGCTACGCCTGCTCGCAGAAGGCCGGCGCCGATATCCTCGCCCCGCCGGCGGGCTGACCTCTAAGCGGCGCTTTCCGCCTCCATCGCGGCGATGGTCTCCGCCAGCGCGACCAGGCGCTGGGCCTCGGCGACATGCAGCCCCTCGACCAGCTTGCCGTCCACCAGCGTCACCCCCTGCCCCTGCGCGAGCGCGGCCTCGTGCGCCGCCTTGATCCGGCGGGCCCAGTCGAGCTGCCCGGCCGTCGGCGCGAAGGCGGCGTTGGCGTCGGCGATGGTCTTCGGATGGATCAGGGTCTTGCCGTCGAAGCCAAGCTCGCGCCCCTGGCGGCAGGCGGCGCGGAAGCCCTCGTCGTCGGAGAGGTCGAAGAACGGGCTGTCGAGCACGCAGCAGCCGTTGGCGCGCGCAGCCAGGATGACGAGCTGGATGCTCGTCAGCAGCGGCAGCCGGTCGGGGGTGTGCAGCGCATGCAGGTCCTTGGTCAGGTCCGCGCCGCCGATCAGCAGCGCGCCGACGCGGGGATGCGCGCCGGCGATGGCGTCGGCGTTCAGCACGCCGCGCGCCGTCTCGATCATGCACCAGATCGCCATGCCGCCGGGCGCACCGGCGTCGTCCAGCGCCTCGGCAGCGGCGCGCACCGTATCCGGCCCGTCGACCTTGGGCAATTGGAGCGCATGCGTGCCGCAGGGGCCGATGGCGGCGATGTCGTCCTCGAACCACGCGCTGCCCACGCCGTTGATCCGCACCGCCAGCTCGCGCCTGCCATACCCGCCCTTGCCGATCTCGGCGACGATCTGCGACCGGGCCTGGTCCTTGGCCTCGTCGGCAACGCCGTCCTCCAGGTCCATGATGACCACGTCGCAGGGCAGAGCGCGCGCCTTGTCCAGCGCGCGGTCGTTGGAGCCGGGCATGTAGAGCGCGCTGCGGCGCGGGCGTTCCATCTGCATCTCGACATCTTCCTCCGGTTTGCGCGGCACTATAGCCGCCCGGCCCGGCCGCACCAATCCCGCCATCATACGAAGCGCATTGGCGGAACTGACGATCCGACCCGCGCGCGGTCGACAGCGGCGCGCAATCGGTGGCATGGTGTCGGCGGCCCCGGTTCGGGGCCGGTCGCAGGGCAACAAGACGTCACCGGCACGCCATGGATTCGCTGCTTTTCTTCCTGAAAGGCATCGGCGCGGGATTCGTCGTCGCCGCGCCGATGGGGCCGGTGGCGGTGATGTGCGTGCGCAAGACGATGGCGCGCGGCGCCGTCGCCGGCTGCACGATCGGGGCGGGCGCGGCGCTGGCGGACACGGTCTTCGCCGTGGTCGCGGCCTTCGGCATCGGATACGTCGCCGACCTGCTGCTGGCCAACGCGTTCTGGTTCCGCCTCGCGGGCGGGCTGATCCTGCTGGTGCTGGCGGCGAAGACGCTGCTGACCAGCCCGGCCGAGCCGGAAAGGCGCAGCGCGGAGGGTCTGCTGGGCGATTTTCTCGCCGCGATGGCGGTCACCGGCACCAACCCGATCACCCTGGTCGCCTTCGGTGTCGTATTCACCGCGCTCGGCCTGTTCGCGGCCGGGCAGGTCCTGCTCTGGGCGGGGGCGCTGGTCGCGGGCGTGTTCTGCGGCGCGATGCTGTGGTGGGGGTTGCTGGCGGCCATAGCCGGGCTTCTGCGCCCCGCCATCGGGCTGCACGGGCTGCGCTGGATCAACCGCGTCTCCGCCGTCGTCATCGCCGCCTGCGGGGCCCTCGTGCTGTTCGGGGCGCTGGCGCCCGACAGCGGGATCGCCCGGCTGTTCGACCTGCCGTTCGAATAGGGATCGGGCGCTCAGCCGCGCTCGGTATCCACGGTGAGGGTGAGGAATTCGTCCTCGTCGTCGGTCTCGTCGGCGACATGCTCGATGCCGCAGAGAAGCTCGGCGATCTGCACCGCGTTCAGCGCCGCGCCCTTGCGCAGGTTGTCGGCGACGCACCAGAAGCTCAGCCCGTGCTTTACCGTCGGGTCGCGGCGGATGCGGCTGACATAGACCTGGTCCTCGCCCGCGGCCTCGACCGGGGTGACGTAGCCTTCGTCCGCGCGGTGGTCGATGACGGTGATGCCGGGGAAGGCGCGCATCAGGGCGCGGCACTGCTCCACCGACACCTCGTTGGCGAGCTCCACATTGACCGCCTCGCCATGGCCGATGAACACCGGCACGCGCACGCAGGTCGCCTGCACCTTGATGTCGGGGCCGAGGATCTTGCGCGTCTCGACCGCCATCTTCCATTCCTCCTTCGTCGCCCCGTCCTCCATGAAGACGTCGATATGGGGGATGACGTTGAAGGCGATCTGCTTGGTGAACTGCTCCGTGGTGACCGGGTCGTGGACGAAGATGCCGCGGGTCTGGGTGAACAGCTCGTCCATCGCGCCCTTGCCGGCGCCGGAGACCGACTGGTAGGTCGACACCACCACGCGCCGCACCTTGGCCACGTCGTGCAGCGGCTTCAGCGCCATCACCATCTGGATGGTCGAGCAGTTGGGATTGGCGATGATGTTGCGCTTGGTGTGCTGCGCGATGGCCTGCGGGTTGACCTCCGGCACCACCAGCGGCACGTCCGGGTCCATGCGGAAATGCGAGGTGTTGTCGATCACCACACAGCCGGCGGCGGCTGCGCGCGGCGCGAATTCCGCCGAGACCTTTCCGCCGGGCGACGACAGCGCGATATCGATGCCGGTGAAGTCGAAATCGTCCAGCGCCTGGATCTTGAGCACGTCGTTCTCGCCGAACGAGACCTCGCGCCCGACCGAGCGTTCGGAGGCCACCGCGTAGACCGCATCCACCGGGAAGGCGCGCTCCCACAGGCATTGCAGCATTTCGCGCCCGACATTGCCGGTGGCGCCCACGACCGCGACCTTGTAACCCATCGTTCCGATCCCGCTGAAAATCCGCATCCGGCAGGGATGGCCCCGCCGAATGCGATGACTTACGTCTAACGACGTGGCATTTCAAGGACAGCGGAGAGGGGGCGGCGCGGAAATGGCCGAACGGTTTTCGTCATACGCGGCGTTCTGGCCGCATTATCTGCGGGAGCACCGCCGGCCGGGCACCCGCGCCCTGCATCTCGGCGGCACGGCCGCGGCGCTGGCGTGTATTCTCGCGGCGCCGGTCCTGGCCGAGCCGTGGTGGCTCGCCGCCGCGCCGGTCGCCGGCTATGCCCCGGCCTGGGCGGCGCATGCGCTGGTGGAACGCAACCGGCCGGCGACGTTCACGCATCCGTTCTGGTCGCTGGCGAGCGATCTGCGCATGTTCGCGCTTTTCGTCACCTTCAGGCTGGGGCCCGAACTGGCCCGCCACGGCATAGGCAGGGCCAGATAAAAGCCGGGGCCGCATGCACAGCCCCGGCTCGATTAGACCTGGTGTTACGGTCTCAGCCGCCGGTTTTCGGCTTCGGCGTCATCACCGGCGCGTCGGCGGTGCTGACCGGCTTCCCGGCATCGGCGGTGTGCCCCTCCGGGTGGGCCGAGCAGGCGAGCGCCGAGCCCATCGTCGAGAGGGCGAGCAGCCCGGTGGCGGCAAGTGCGGTAAATGTCTTCATCTGTGGCTCCTTTGTCAGAACGACCACGCGAAAACTCTACGCCCGGTTCGCACCGCCGCGCAAGCGCCGCGTTCAGGCCGCACGCCGGTCCAGCTCCGCCGTCACCGCCTCGCCCATGCCCCCGGTGGAGACCAGGGTCCTGCCCCTGCTCATGATGTCGCCGGTGCGCAGCCCGGCGTCGAGCACGGCCTCGACCGCGCCCTCCACCAGCGTCGCGTCCTCCTCCATGTCGAAGGAATAGCGCAGCATCATCGCGAAGCTGAGCAGCATGGCCAACGGGTTGGCCTTGCCCTGGCCGGCGATGTCGGGCGCGGTGCCGTGCACGGGCTCGTACAGCGCGTTGCGCCGCCCGCTCGCGTCCGGCGCGCCGAGCGAGGCCGAGGGCAGCATGCCGAGCGAGCCGGTCGCCATCGAGGCGGCGTCCGACAGGATGTCGCCGAACATGTTGGTGGTCACGATCACGTCGAACTGCTTCGGGTCGCGGATGAGCTGCATCGCGGCGTTGTCGACCAGCATGTGGCTCAGCGCCACGTCCGCATAGTCGCCCTTGATGCGCTCCGCCTCCTCGCGCCACATCTTGGTGCTTTCCAGCACGTTGGCCTTGTCGATGGAGCACAGCTTCTTCGAGCGTTTCTGCGCCAGCTCGAACCCGACGCGCACGATGCGCTCCACCTCGGGCGTGGTGTAGACGAGGGTGTTGAAGCCCCGCCGCGTACCGTCGGGCAGGGTTTCCACCCCGCGCGGCTCGCCGAAATAGATGCCGCCGGTCAGCTCGCGCACGATCAGGATGTCGAGCCCGGAGACGATCTCGCGCTTGAGGCTGGAGGCGTCGGCCAGCGCGTCGAACACGATGGCGGGGCGCAGGTTGGCGAACAGCCCCAGATCCTTGCGGATGCGCAGCAGCCCCGCCTCGGGCCGGATGTCGAAGGCGACGTTGTCCCATTTGGGCCCGCCGACGGCGCCGAGCAGCACCGCGTCCGCCGCCTTCGCGTCCGCCACCGTCTCGTCGCGCAGCGGCGTCCCATGGGCGTCGATGCAGCAGCCGCCGATGATATCCTCGGCCACGTCGAAGCTGACATGGCGGCGTTTGTCCATCCAGCCGATGATCCGGCGCACCTCGGCCATCACCTCGGGCCCTATCCCGTCGCCGGGCAGCATCAGCAGCTTCTTGTTGGCAGCCATCGTCGCGCGTTCCTTCCCGTCCGTTCAAAGCGGGCGAACGTCTAGCACAGGGGCGCGCGGGAGGGGAGTCCCGGCCCCCGCCGTCACGTCACGGACAGCAGGGTCAGTCCGACCAGCGCGACGATCCGGTACAGCTCGGCCCGCGCGCGCGGGCCCTCGTCGCGTTCCGCCGCGCGCCATACGCCGACGATGGCGAGGACGTTGTAGGGGACCGAAAGCGCGTAGCCGACCAGCAGAGCGGCCACCAGCCGGTCGGCGGAGACAAGGACGACGAACAGGAGGCTGGTGACCGCGTTCACGGCGATCCCGCCGATGACGGCGTAGGTCCAGAACGCCTCGCCGAGAGGCAGTTCGCCGCGCCACAGACGACCCGGTTTCATCATCGGTCCAGCTTGCAGCGGTATACGGCTCCGCAGGAGCAAACGCAGCTTAACCCTTCGTTAACCGGAAACCGCAAGATTTCCTTAACGAACGGGACCGGCGGCCGGACACAGGAGCGTGGGCAATGACGTTCTATCTGGAACGCGCGTACGGGCGCGTGCTGGACGAGTTCGGCCCGCGCGCCGCCGTGATCTGCGATCCGCGCCGGCCGGACATGCCGATCGTCCACGCCACGAGCGATTTCTTCGCGCTGACGGGCTACGCGCCCGAGGACGTGATCGGCCGCAACTGCCGCTTCCTGCAGGGGCCGGACACCGACAGCGCGACGGTCTGGGCCATCGGGGCGGCGATCCGCAACGGGCGGGCCTTCACCGCCGACCTGCTCAACTACCGCAAGGACGGCAGCGTCTTCTGGAACCGGCTGCGGATCAAGCCGCTGATGGCGCGCGACGGCGCGCTGACCCGGATCGTCGGCGTGCAGAACCCGGTCGCCCCGCACGAGGTCCGCCGCGAACTCGTCGCCGGCTTCGCCGAATAGGGCGGTCCGCCCTCAGCCGAACTCCTTCAGCGCCGCCTCGTTGGGGACAAGCCCGAGCCCGGGCGCGTCCGGCGCGGGCAGCCAGCCGTCCGACGGCTGCGGACAGCCGTCGAACACCGCCTCCGTCGCGCCCATCGACATGTAGGGGTGCCATTCGCAGGCGGTGCCGTTGATGACGCCCGCCTGAAGATGCAGGTTGTGCGCGGTCGCCCCGCCGCCGTTGCAAACCGGCACGTTGAAGCCGAGCGCCATGTCGGCGGCGCGCAGCCCGCCGGTGAAGCCGCCGCAATTGACCACGTTGGGCTGCAATATGTCGGCCGCCCTGTGCGCCAGGATGTCGGCGAAGCGGTACAGCCCGCCGAGGCTCTGCCCGGTCGCCACCTGGACGCCGGCGCGGGCCCGGAAATCCGCCATGGCGCGGGCGTCGTTGTCGGGCACCGGCTCCTCGATGAACACCGGATCGTAGGGCGCCAGCATGCGGGCGAGCGCGAGCGCCGCGCTGGCGTCCAGCTCGCAGTTGATGTCGCAGGCGATCTCCACCCCGTCGCCCACCGCGTCGCGGACGGCCCTGAGCCGGCGCGCGTCCTCGCGCAGCGCCTCGGTCGGGTTGGGGAACTCGTCGGCGCGGTTCAGCGCGATCACGCCGACCACCATCTTGAGCCCGCCGAATCCCTGCCCTACCCAGTGCTTCGCCACCGCGACCAGCTCGTCGATGTCGAAGGACGGCAGGCCGAAGGTGACGTAGCAGCGCACCCGCTCGCGCGCGCCGCCGAGCAGCCGCCAGACCGGCTCGCCCAGCGCCTTGCCGCGGATGTCCCACAGGGCGATGTCGATGCCGCTGATGGCGTGCATGGCCAGCCCGGTCTGTCCCCGGTGACCGAGCTCGCGATAGAGCACGTTCCACACGGCGGAGATGTTGCGCGCGTCCATGCCCCTGATCAGCGGCGCGCAGACATCGTTGATCGCCGGCACGACGCCGTCGCCCGGCGCCAGGCCGCTGATGCCGTATCCGATCGGCCCGCCCTCGGTCTCGACCTCGACATAGATGAGCTGGCGGGTGGCGACGCGGTCGATTCCGGGCGCCCTGATCGGAACGCGGGGCTTCAGCGAGCGGGCCTGGACACGGGCGATCTTCATCTTCGTCTGTCCTCCGGACGGTGCAAGGGGGGAGCGCCGGCCGGCGGCGGACGGCGGCGGGACGAGAGCGCTATGCGCGCTATTTCTTCTTCTGGCCGTCCAGCCCGGTAAGGGCGCGGGCGCGGGCGACGACATCGGCGGGCTGCTTCGCCCCGCGGACGAAATAGTCGCGCAGGGCGGGACCGGTCATCGGTTCGACCACCATCTGGCGCTTCTTCGCCTCGGCGACGAATGCGGGATCTTTCATGGTGGCGTCGAACGCGGCCTGCAACGCCCGGAGCCGGTCCGCCGGCAGTCCCGGCGGCCCGGCCACCGCCTGTCCCGCCTCCATCGGCAGCAGGGTCAGTTCCATCACCGCGCGATCCGCGGGCGAGGACACCAGGTCGAGCAGCCGCGGCGCCGACTCGTAGCCGGGCATCTTGCGGGCGCCGATGCGCGCCAGCACCTTCACCTTGCCGTCGCGCAGCCAGTCGCCTCGGTTGCCGACCAGCCCGTCCCAGGCCACCGTGGTCGCCCCGATCTCGCCGCGCTCGAGCGCCAGGTAGGTGCTGCCCGCGCCGCGGTAGCCGGTGACGATCTTGAACCTGGTGCCGATCAGCGCGTTCAGCAGCGCCGGGTGGATGGTGGTGACCGACGACCGGCCCGACGCGCCCAGCGGCACCTCCGTCTTCTTCGCGTCCTCGATGCTGTCCAGCCCGGCGCCGTGCCAGGCGATCAGCGCGCGCGGCAGATCGGCCACCCGGCCGATGAAGCTGAACCCGTCGAGCTCGAACTTGGCGGAGTCCGGGGTGAGATGCTTGGACAGGATCACGCTGGACAGCAGCATGGTGAAGATCGTGCCGTCGCGGGGCGCCGCGTTGTAGACGTAGTTCGCCGCCACCATCCCGCCGCCGCCGGTCCGGTATTCGTGGATGATGTTGGGCTGGCCGGGGATGTGCCGCTTCAGGTGTTCCGCCAGCACTGTGCCGTAGAGCGCGGTGGAGCCGCCCGGCGCGGTCGGCATGATCATCTTGATCTGCTTGCCGGAGAAGAAGTCGGCGACCGCATCCGCCGAGGCCGGCGGCGCGGCGGCAAGCGCGGCGCATGCGGCCAGCGCGGAAAGGCACGTCCGGCGTGTCATGAAGATCTCCTCCCTGTGTCCGTCATTGACGTAGTTTTTATAGGGAGATTTTGCGCCCAGCCGCCGTGCCCGGCAAGGGCAAGGAACAGAAAGGCACGGACGACGCCCCCGTCCCCCGCGATGCGGCGTTCAGGCGCCGCCGCCGCCGCAGCCCGCGCCGCCGTCGAAGCCGCCGCCGAAATCACCGGCCGCACCCTGCCCGTCATGGCCGAGCCCCCCAGCCTCGCCCATATACATCGCGCCGGAGAAGGCGAGCCAGCCCCACATCCCGCCCTCGACATAATCCCTGTACTTCCGGCGGTCCTCCGTCAGCACCAGCCAGCGGAACAGGATGACGATCAGGATGCCGGAAAACAGGATGATGGCGATGTGGTTGGCGTCGAAGAACAGGCTTGCCATGGCGGTTCTCCTTCCGTGCCTGCGCCCAGCCTACAGCGGCGCGACGGCGGCGATCAAGCCGGCGATGCAGCGCCCGGACCCGGCGCGGGCCGGCCACAGCATGGTCACAGCGCACGGGGACGGCTTTTATGGCCGCCGGGCGTGATCATAGCCATCTCCCTGTTCGGATAGAGCCGAAACCGGAAACTCAGTGTCGGGCAACCATGTCGGCGCATAGTCGAATACACACATACGGAGACAGGGACGACCCGCCTTCCCCGGCCGACAGGATGTTCCGGGCGGCGTTCTTAGCCGCGCTCGCCGCGCTGCTTTTTCTCTCCGGCGCCTTATTCGCCGCAAGCGAGATTCCGCCGGGTCCGCAGGTGGTCCGCGCCTATCAGGGTGGAAAGGCGCTGTACGAAAAGCTGCGCGGCCGATACAGCAGCATCTATTCCAGCGACCTGTGGTACCCGGCGCGCCGCAGCGACAAGGGCGTGACGGCTCACCGCCAGGAACTCGCGCAGCCCGGCGTCACCCTCTACACCTCCGGAGACCGCGCCGCCGCCCATCTGATCGACATGGACGGGCAGGTGCTGCATTCATGGCGCCGGCCTTTCGAGTCCATCAGGAAGATCGCGCGCACCAGCGCGTCCCAGCCCGACTCGTACGTCTACTTCCGCCATGCCCAGGCCTTTCCGAACGGCGACCTGCTGGTGATCTACGAGGGGGTGGGCGACACGCCCTACGGCTACGGCGTCGCCAGGCTCAACCGCAATTCGGAGGTGATCTGGTTCTACCCCGGCCGCGCCCATCACCAGTTCAGCGTCGCCCCGGACGGCAGCATCTACGTTCTCACGCACGAGTTCGTCGACGACAGGATCCCCCCGTTCGGACATCTAAAGCGGCCGCGGCTGGAGGATTTCCTGGTCGTCCTGTCGCCCGATGGCGAGGAACTGCAGAAAATCCGCCTTCTTACGGCGCTCGCCCATTCGCGATACCAGCATATGCTCTACACGGTCTCGGAGCTGGCGCTCGCCGACCCGCTGCACGCGAACTCGGTGAAATACATCGACCGCGACAAGGCTTCCGCCTTCGCCTTCGGCAAGGAAGGACAGGTTCTGCTGTCCTTCCGCGAGACCAACAGCATCGTCGTGCTCGATCCGGGGACGCAGGAGGTCGTATGGGGGGCCCGCGGCCCGTGGATCGGCCAGCACGATCCGGACATCCTGCCGAACGGCAATATCCTCATGTTCGACAACTACGGCAACTACGCGGGCCCCGCCGGCGTGTCCCGCGTGATCGAGTTCGACCCCGCCACGATGAAAATCGTATGGCAGTACGCCGGCACGGCCGAGCACCCGCTCGACAGCGAGATTCGGGCGGATCAGCAAAGGCTGGCCAACGGCAACACGCTGATCACCGAGTCGAACGGGGGGCGCATGGTCGAGGTGACGCCCCGCGGGGAGATCGCCTGGGAATACCTGAATCCGGTTCGCGGCGGAAAGAAGGGCGATCAGATCCCGATCATCGCGTGGTCCCAAAGGCTGGACCCTTCCACCCTCGATCCCGCGCTGCTGCGGTCGCGGCCGCAGCAGAACTGACTGGAAACGGAGACATCCCATGAGAAGACTTATCGCTTCTATCGGCGCCGCGGCCGTGCTGGCCGTCCCGGCAACCGCGCTCGCCTATGTCGGGCCGGGGGCGGGGCTCAGCCTGCTCGGAGCCCTGTGGGCGCTCCTTGCCGCGGTGGCGACGGCGTTCCTGTTCATCTTTGCCTGGCCGCTCCGCAAGATGCTGCGCCGCCGCCGCGCGGCGCGGGAAGCCGGGATGGGCGAAGACCACGCGGGCCCGGCCGGCGCCGTGGCTGCGGTCTCGAAGGACGAACGGGGCCGCTGAGCGGAAACGCCGCGATGGGCGTACTGGATCTTCCCTCCCCGTATTTGTCCGCCGCCGACGACTGGCTCACGCATTTCATGCCGGCCGCTATGACGCTGGTGATATGGGCGGCGCTGGGGGCGGTGCTGTGCATGGAGCTCTACCGGCTGACCTCGCCGCAGAGGCACATCGCGGAGATCAAGCTGGCGCTCGTGCGGACAAGGCGCGTGGTGGCCGAGTTCGACGGCGAGATGGAGGAGGCGTGGCCCCATATCCGCCGGATGCTCTCCCTGGCGATGCACCGCGTGGCGATCACGCTGCCGGCGACGGTGGTGGCTTCGCTGCCGCTTCTTCTCGTCATCGTCTGGCTCGACAACCGCTATGGCGACGCCTTTCCGCCGCCGAACGTGCCGGTGAGCGTCCAGGTCGCCGGTGAGTTCGAGGGGCGCTGGATGAACGGGGACGGCGACGTGCCGCGCGCGGCGGTCGTGGATCGCGGCGGCGCGCCGGTCGTCGAGGTCCCGGTGACGGAGCCGGTGTCCATCATCCACAAGCGGCGCTGGTGGAACATGCTGATCGGCAATCCGGCCGGCTACCTGCCCGACGATCTGCCCTTCGACCGGATCGACATCTCCCTCCCGCGACAGCAGATCCTTCCCGTCGGCCCCGCCTGGCTGCGGGGATGGGAGGCCACCTTCTTCGTCGCGCTGATCCTGTTTTCGCTGGGGTTCAAGACCGTGCGCGGGGTCGCGTGACGGAAGCCGCACGCCCCGCGACCTCAAGCAGCCGGCCGGCATCGCCCGAGATCGATGCGTGGACGAATGCCCTCGGCGGGCTGGTCGAGCGCTTTCCCGACCTCTGGGTCCGGCTGGGGAACTGGGAGACCCGGCTTCTCGACGACCGGATCGCGGGCGCCGCCGTCGACCGGCCGATCTACGTCGCCGGGCTGGCGCGGTCGGGCAGCACCATCCTGCTCGAGCTCCTCGCCCGGCATCCCGACACGGCGAGTCACCGCTATCGCGACTTTCCGATGGTGCCGACGCCGTGGACATGGAGCTGGTTCGTGGACCGCGCCGGACGCGGCGATCCCGTCGCCAGGGAACGCGCGCACCGCGACCGCATCAAGGTGACGCCCGAAAGCCCCGAGGCCTTCGAGGAGGTCCTGTGGAAAATCTTCTTCCCGAAGCTGCACGAGCCGTCGGAAAGCGCCGTCCTGGACCAGCGCACGGAGCATCCGGCGTTCGAGGCCTTCTATCGCGACCATATCCGCAAGCTTCTCGTGCTGCGGGGCGCCCCGCGCTATCTCGCCAAGGGCAACTACAACGTCACGCGGCTGCGCTATCTGAAGAAGCTGTTTCCCGACGCGCGCTTCGTCGTGCCGATCCGCGAGCCGGCCGGGCACATCGCGTCGCTGATGAACCAGCACCGGCTCTTTTCCGCGGCCGGGGCCGAGGACGGGCGGGTGGTGGACCACCTGCGCCGCAGCGGGCATTACGAGTTCGGGCCCGACCGGCGGCCGATCAATGTCGGCGACGCCCGGACCACCCACGAAATCCTGGCGCTCTGGCAGGCGGGGGAGGAAGCGGCGGGCTGGGCGGCATACTGGGCGTCGGTCTACGAGCATCTCGCGGAGGCGACGGCCGAGCCGGGGCTGGCGCCGGCCATCCATGTCGTCCGCTACGAGGATCTCTGCAGCGATCCCGGCGGCGCGATCTCGGCGGTTCTCGAACACTGTGCGCTCGAAGACAACGGCCTCACGGAAACCGCGCGCGCCGTCATCAGCCCGCCGACCTATTACGAGCCGTCCTTCACCGCGGCCGAGAGCGCCGCGATCCGCGACCGTACGGCCGCCGTGGCCGCCCGCTTCAGCTACGGCTGAGCCTCACAGTGTCCAGATCGCGACGATCAGCCCGATCACGCAGATCGCGATGCCAATGCGCTTCGGCTTGTCGAGCCGGGGGAGAACGACGTAGTCCTCCATGTTCACCCGCCGTTGCGCGCCCGCATGGCGGAACCGGTCGGCGGTGGGCGGCCAGAGGGCGGCAGGCGGAGGATGGCCGAAGGCGGCCTCGTACGATGCCAGCGTCCCGGCGTACATCCTGCGGTGAAGGTCGGCCTCAGTCGCCCCGCCCAGCGCGGGGGCATGATGGAAGGGCCGTCCCAGCACCCCTGCGCAGAACGTGTCCCAGTAGCGTTCCGAATAGAGCAGGTGCAGGTGCCAGACCTGGTCGATCTCGTCCGACGGCACGACCATATGGCCGGATGTCATCGCCAGGTAGCAGAAGCGGCGGTATTCCCCGATGGCGGCGTCGGCATAGGCCGGCGGCCAGCCGTTCTCGCGCGCCAGCCGGTCCCTGAAGCGGCGCTCCGCCCCCGGCGGATCGAATTCATATCCCGCGATCGCCTGCCACAGCGGGTCCGCGGCGACGGTCTCCGGCGGCTCCGGCGGCGCGGTATTCATGTTCCCGGCCATGCCCTGCGCCCTCCTCCCTCGTTGCGGCGCACACAGCGATCCTAGCGCATTTCCGCGGCCCGTGGAGTCGCGGGAGGCGCGCCCCAAAACGGAAAAGGGCGGGGTCTCCCCCGCCCTCGCCGTCATACGCGTGGCCGCCCGAAGATCAGGAGGCGGCGGGCATCTCGTAGAGCCAGGGCTGGCTGCCCTTCTGCCCGCCCTCGAAGGAATCGATGGCCGGCTTCTTCTGCATGGTCAGGCCGATATCGTCGAGCCCGTTGAGCAGACAGTGCTTCTTGAACGGGTCGAGGTCGAACCTGATGGTGCCGCCGTCGGGGCCGGTGATCTCCTGCTTCTCCAGATCGATGGTGAGCCGGGCGTTCTCGCCCCGCTCGGCGTCGTCCATCAGCTTCTTCAGCTCGTCCGGCTTCACCTTGATCAGCAGCATGCCGTTCTTGAAGCTGTTGGAATAGAAGATGTCGGCGAAATCGGTGGAAATCACGCAGCGTATGCCGAAATCGGCCAGCGCCCAGGGCGCGTGCTCGCGCGACGAGCCGCAGCCGAAATTGTTGGCGGCGACCAGGATCTCCGCCTTGCGGTAGGCCGGCTTGTTGAGCACGAAATCGGGGTTCTCCGACCCGTCCGCCTTGTAGCGCAGGTCGTTGAACAGGTTCTTGCCGAGCCCCGTGCGCTTGATGGTCTTGAGGAACCGCGCCGGGATGATCCGGTCGGTGTCGCAGTTGGGGATGTTCAGCGGCGCGGCGACAGCGGTCAGCGTCTTGAATTTTTCCATCGGTCCGTTCCCTACTTCATCATCTC
>WHUE01000084.1 GCA_009377375.1 Alphaproteobacteria bacterium
TGGCGGAGCCCGACCTCGCCGCTCCCGTTCGCCACGACGTCATGTTCAACGGCGGGATGATGGGCGGCATGGTGATGCAGCAGATGGGCGGATCGATGGGCCAGGGCATGACCGGCGGCATGGGCGCGATGATGGGCATGATGCACTCCGGCAAGATCTGGTTCGTCAACGGCGTGGCCGCCGAAGGGCATGTCATGGACCCGATGCTGACGCTGGAACGCGGCCGCACGCATGTCATCGCCATGACCAACGCGACGGCGTGGCATCACCCCATCCATCTGCACGGCCACTCGTTCCGGGTGATTTCCCGGAACGGCAAGCCGACGCGACACCGTGAATGGCAGGATACGGTCCTGATGGCGCCGCGCGAGCGCGTCGAGATCGCTCTCGTCGCCGACAATCCGGGAGACTGGATGTTTCACTGCCACATTCTCGAACATCAGGCCGGCGGGATGATGGGCGTCATCCGCGTCGCCTGACCACGCACCTGCACATGGAAAGGAGACCACGACCATGCGAAACCTTCTGAAGATCGTCGTTCTCGGCGCCGGCGTCGTCTTCGCCTTCGGGTCGCCGGCCGTTGCCGGGGACGCCTCCCCGCCCGTGATGCTGTTCAAGAATCCGCAATGCGGCTGCTGCGAGAGCTATGCCGACTATCTGCGCAGGAACGGCTTTTCCGTGACGGTCAAGCCGACTCACGAGCTGGCGAAGATGAGCCGCGCTGCCGGCATTCCGGACGAGTTCCAGGGCTGTCACCTGTCCTTCATCGGGGAGTACGCGGTCAGCGGTCACGTCCCCGTCGACACCGTGAACCGGCTGCTCGCCGAACGCCCGACGATCAAGGGGATCGCCCTGCCCGGCATGCCGCTCGGCTCGCCGGGCATGGACGGGCCGAAGACCGAGCCCTTCACGATCTACGGGATCGGCGCGGGCGCACCCAAGGTCTACGCGGTCGAATGAGTCGCAGGGGAATCCCATGATGATGAATGGAACAGACGGGATGATGTGGGGGATGGGGCTGATCTGGCTGCTGGTCGTCATCGGCCTCGTTCTCGGCGTGGCGGCGCTCGTCAAGTATCTGTTCTTCTCGTCGCGCCGGAATCGTGACGATAGCTGACAGTACGGAAATCTCATGCGGCGAGGGCTGCGCGGTCAGCCGCTGCCTTGGTCCCTGCCGGGTTCCAGCCGGTGAAGCTCCGCCCCCGGGGCGGGCGCGGTCTCCGCGGCCAGATCGGCCAGGGTGCGGCCTTCGAGCGCGGTGATGGCGGCGCGCTCGGCCTCCTCGATGACGGAGTCGGCGGCGGGCTGCGCGTTCAGCCGCTGCTCGTCGTCGCCGCCGTCAGCCCGCAGGACGCGCAGCAGCCCGGCCAGCGTCACCGCGTCCGGCGGGCGCGCCGGCAGCCAGCCGGCGGACTCGTTGTCGCCGGCGGCGATAATGATCCCGGCGCGGCACAGCACGTCCAGCGACGGCTCCACCTGAGAGCCGGGCAAGCCCAGCCGGCGGGCCAGCGCGTCGCTGCCGGGCGGGGGGCGGCCGGCGCGCCACTCGCCCGCGATCACGGCGGCGACGGCCAGCCCGATCCGTTCCATCAGCCGCGCGCCCAGCCTCGTCCGGCCTCGCGCCACCGTCCGGTGCTCCGGATGCTGGTGATAGAATGCGATGGCGGCGCCGACCAGCAGCACCAGCCAGCCCACGTACAGCCACAGCATGAACACGATCAGCGCGGCGAAGGCAGAATAGATCGCGGTGTACTTGGCCGAGCCGGCGACGAAGCTGGCGAAGACCCAGCCGGTGAGATGCCAGGCCAGCCCGGCGACCAGCGCGCCCACCAGCGCCGACAGCACGTTGACCCGGGTGTTCGGCATGAAGACATAGATGAAGGTGAAGGCGCCGACGATCAGCAGATAGGGCAGAACCGTCCCCGCCAGCTTCAGCAGCGCACCGAACGGTTCGATTTCGGCAAGCATGGCGATGACGGATGTGCCGGCCAGCGTCGCGGTCAGCCCGGCGGAGGAAAAGATCAGCACGGGCCCGATCAGGATCACCGACAGGTAGCCGGAAAATCGCTGGGCGAAGGGGCGCTCCTCCGGCACATGCCAGATGAAGTTGAAGGCATGCTCGATCTTCTGCATCAGCGACACCACGGTCCAGATCAGCAGCGCGAGGCCGACCGAGCCGAGCACCCCCGCCTTGACGTTGCTGACGAAGTCGATGATGCGGCCGCTGATCTCCGTCCCCTTCTCGCCCAGCGGCTCGAGGAAGGTCGAGAGCGTGACCTCGAGCTGCTCGTGCACCCCGAAACCCTTGAGCACCGAGAACGAGACGGCCAGCAGCGGCACCAGCGACAGGATCGTCGTGTAGACGAGGCTCATCGCCCGCAGGTTCAGATCGCCCTCGCGCATGTCGCGCAGCACCACCCAGAGCGTGCGCGCGAAGTTGAGCCATGCCGCCCGCGCGCCGGACAGCGCGGCGGTGTCGGTCTTCCATACGGCGTCGACGAGCCGGGCCCAGAGCTGTGACGGGTCGAGCGTCATGTTCTCCGCTTCTCCTGCCGGGAGGTCCCCTTCCAGCCAGTTTACGCCGGAAAAACGGGTTCGGCGCCAGCCTTTTCCGGCGGCGGCGTCCCGCGGCGAGGGCGCGGTCGCCTTGTAAACATGGTCCGCACCGGCTAGCCTTTCCACAAAAGCAGGGAGCGTCGCCGGGCGCGGGCGGCGGCGGAGTCACGGAGGACGCGATGTTTGCCCAGATCAACCACATGGCCATGATCAGCCCCAACTACGCGTTGCTGGAGCGCTACTACCGGGCTTTGTTCGGCTTCAGGGTCACCTCCCGCGGCGACCATGACGCCGAGGCCTCGACCGTGGTCGGAGACGGGAACGTCGGGCTCAACATCCTGCCTCGCCGCGACGGCTATGTCGGCGGCATAGATCATTTCGGCATGGTGGTGGACAGCATCGATGCCGTGCAGGCGCGGATGAAGGGGAAGCACGACAAGGCCAATATCGTGAAGCGGCCATCGACGCGGCCGTTCGCCGCCTATTCCGGCCACGACCCGGACGGCAACGTCTTCGACCTGGCGGAGCGGGCAGGGGACAACCGGAAGGACGTTTACGCGGAGGCGGCGAAAGGAGGCTGGAAGCAGCCCAACGTCTTTCACCGCTTCGCCATCCGCACGCCGAATGCCGAAGCCTGCGCGGAGTTCTACGCGGACGTGTTCGAACTGCAGCCGGTCAACCGCAGCTCGGAGGAGGGGGCGTATCATCTGACCGACGGCACGGTGATCCTGTCGATCATGCCATGGTCCATCGACTGGTTCTCCGGCACCTCGATCAAGCGGCCGGGTCCCGACCATATCGGCATCAAGGTGGCCGATCTCGATGGCTTCAGGGCGGAGATGGACCGTATCGGCGGCAAGAACACGTTCCTCGCCTCCCGCCCGCTCGGCGGCAGCCGGGAATCGGACGCAAGGCGCGACCATTTCTCCGCCTCGGCGCTGGGCAAGCTCCAGATCGCCGACCCCGACGGCAACTGGCTCGACATCACGGACGAATAGCCGGACGAGCCGGCCGCACGACCGCGCCGGCCGCTTCCCGCGTTTGATTTCCGGATGCCCTTCGGCATATGGTTATGGCGCGCGGCTCCCTGCCGGGGCCGCGGGTCGCGATCCGCTGTCTTCGCAGGCGGTCGCCAACAACACCATAAATCCGGCAGACAACGCCTTTAAGAGGGAGGCTTCCAGATGGTTTCCATCCGCAGCGCGGGCGGAGCGGTCGCACTCGCGTCCGTTCTCGCCGTCATGCCTGTTGCGTCCGCGGTTCAGGCGGAGGTGACGTTCAAGGACCGGGTCGTCACGATCTACGTCGGCAACCCGCCCGGCGGCGGTTACGACGCCTACACCCGGCTTCTGGCGCGGGCCATGCCCAAACACCTGCCGGGCAATCCGACCGCCATCGTCAAGAACGTGCCCGGCGCGGCCGGCATGGTGCTGGCCAACACGCTCTACAACGCGGCGCCGAAGGACGGCACGGCGTTCGGCATGTTCGCCTCCTCCGTCGCCTTTGCCGACAAGTTCGGCACCAAGGGCGCCAAGTTCGACATCACCAAGTTCACCTGGGTCGGCAACGTCGACCAGACCACCGGGACCTGCGCCGCGTGGCATACCTCCGGCATCAAGTCGTTCGAGGACCTGTATACCCGCGAGGTCCTCTTCGGCGCGTCGGGGGCCAACAGCGTCAACAGCGAGCATGCGCGCGGCTTCAACGCGCTGCTCGGCACACGGGTGAAGGTGATCCATGGCTATGCCGGCTCGACCGGCGTGCTGCTGGCGATCAAGCGCGGCGAGCTGCACGGGGCCTGCGGCTTCGCGCTGTCGTCGCTCAAATCGGTGCGCCGCGCCGACTGGCAGTCGGGCGACCTGAAGGTCATCATCCAGCTCGGCTACAAGAAGAACCCGGAGCTGAAGGACGTTCCGCACATCTACGACATGGTCAAGACCGACGACGACAAGAAGGTGCTGGATTTGATCTACGGCCGTCACATCCTGGGCCGGCCGGTCGCCGCCCCGCCCGGGCTGCCGGACGAGGTGACGAAGGTGCTGCGCACCGCCTTCATGGACACGATGAAGGATCCGGAGTTTCTCAAGCTGGCGGAGCGCCAGCACCTGCCCGTCATCCCGTGGGACGGGGCCGAGGTGGAGAAGATCATCAATCAGTTCATCGGCTACTCGCCCGCGATCTACGCGCGCGCCATCAAGGCGATGGAACGGGGGCGCATCACCAAGGTCAAGCTGAAGGAGCTGTCCGGCACCATCAGCAAGCTGTCGAAGGGCGGGCTCGAGGTGAAGGGTTCAGACGGCAAGATGCACATGGTCAAGATTTCGGGCAAGCGCACCAAGGTCACCGTAGGCGGCCAGCCCGCCAAGAACGCGGTGCTGAAGGTGGGAATGAACTGCGACTTCGAATATTTCGGCGAGAACGACCTGGCGCCGAAAGCAGCCTGCAAATAGCCGGTTCACGCCGGACGCGTTCCCCGGGCGCCGCCGCGCCCGGGGAAGACGCCGCCTGCCGGAGGGTCTGAAAACCCTCCGGTTACGGTTTGGTCATACTCTCCCCCTAACATTGAAACTTGGGTATTCCGCCCTATATTGCAGGGAGCGCGGCGCCCTGTCGGGGTCGCGCGTCTGGAGTGCGGATGCCGCAGAATTCCCGCAGCGGGAACGGGTCCGCGAAATGTCATTGCTCGCTTCGAGGAGGAGTAGAATGACCCGTCTTTCCCTGTTCAACAGCCCCTTCCTGCTGGGATTCGACCAGCTCGAACGCGCGCTCGACCGGTCGGCCAAGACGTCGTCGGACGGCTACCCGCCATACAACATCGAGCAGCGCGGCGAAAACGGGCTTCGGATTACCCTGGCCGTCGCGGGATTTTCCGAGGACGAGCTGGGCATCACGCTGGAAGACCGCCAGCTTGTCATCCGCGGCAAGCAGTCGGACGATGACGGACGCGTCTATCTTCACCGCGGCATCGCAGCGCGTCAGTTCCAGCGCGCCTTTGTCCTGGCCGAGGGCATCGACGTAGTCGGCGCCACGCTCGACAACGGCCTGCTCGACATCGAGCTGGTCAGACCCAAGGTCGAGGAGCGCCAGCGGGTCATCCGGATCAATGCCGCGGGCGGCGAGAAGGCCCCTGCCCGCACCATAGATGTCGAAGGCGAGGCGGTGGAGGACGAGGAGTCTGCCGACCGCGCGGCGTCCTGACCGTAGTATTGTTGCGTATCAGTCCAGAGAGGTCCGCTATGGAACCGACCAGCCAGCACCGCCATCCGCTGTCGAAACGGGATTTTGCGCTGCTCGCGCTCGACCATGTCGCTTACGTGAAGCCGGAACCGCATGACGGCCGGGCGGGGTATGCCATCCATGCCGCGGACGGCACGCCGATCGGCTGGTCGGAGGAGCGCGAGATCGCCTTCGCCGCCGTCGTCCAGCACGAGATGGAGCCGGTCAGCGTCCACTGACGCGACCCGCGCATGACGCCATTCGAGGCGTCATGCGTCACAGTGCGGTGCGCCGCCCCGGCTTCGTCCGGTCGAGTGAGTCTCCAGCGTCCGGTCCGCCTGCGCGTCCTTGCCGGGTTATACCCTAGGCCGCCTGGCTTTTGGCGCTGTCGGCGAGCAGCCGGTAGATATCCTGGGGTTTGTCGAGGCTGCGGAGCTTCTCGCACATCTTGCTGTCGCGCAGCAGCCGGGATATCCGGGCCAGCGCCTTGAGATGGTCCGCGCCCGCTGTCTCCGGGGCCAGCAGCAGAAACACAAGATCCACCGGCTGATCGTCCACGGAATCGAAATCGACGGGGGTGTCCAGCCTGGCGAAGATGCCGTGCAGCCGGTCCAGCTCCGCCATCTTGCCATGCGGGATGGCGATGCCTTTCCCCACGCCCGTTGTGCCCAGCCGTTCGCGTTCGAGCAGCACGTCGAAGATATTGCGCTCATGCAGCCTGGTGATCTTCGCGGCCTTGTGCGCGAGTTCCTGGAGCATCTGCTTCTTGCTCGTCGCATTCAGGCCCGTGACCACGCTCTCAGGCGTAATGAGGTCGCTGATTTCCATATATCACCTCGGTTGCCGCCGATGCCGGCGGCGCTAGCCCCTTCCGGGGTTTCCCTCCGGATCGACCCAGCCGACATTGCCGTCTGCGCGCCGGTAAACCACGTTGACGCCGCCATGGGCGCTGTTCTGGAACACCAGCGCCGGCATATCCGCCAAATCCATCCGCATCACCGCCTCGCCGACGGTCATGGTCTCGACCGCGGCCGCCATCTCGGCGATGACGACCGGCTGGCCGTCGGGGCTGATCTGCTCTTCCTCGTCCTCGCCGCCGGCCAGCACGTATTCCTGTGCCTGCAGCGCGGATTCGCCGCCGTCGACCCCAACGCGGCGGCGCCGTTCGTCCTGCAGCCGCCGTTTGTAACGGCGCAGCTGCTTGGCGATGCGGTCGAGCGCGGTGTCGAAGGCGGCGTACGGATCTTCGGTCTCGGCGTGGCCCTGCATCAGCATGCCGCGCCGGACATGGACGGAGAGGTCGGCTCTGACCTGCCGCCGCTTCGCCTCGCGCGTGAATACCACGGCGGCGTCCAGCGCATGGTCGAAATACTTCGAGACCAGGTCCTTCAGTCGTTCGCCGACATGGGTGCGCAATGCGTCGCCTACGTCGATCTGCTTGCCGGTTACGGTAACCTGCATGGATTGTATGATATCTGTTCGCGGCATGGGCGCGATGTCGTCGGGCACCTCATGCGGTTTTGAAATAGTGGCTGCCCCGGACCGGCGCATATTTGGGCCTTCGCGCCGCCCGAGTCAAGGCTGGCGAAATCCGCCTTAAGTCTCAGTGGGATAGCCGTGTGCTGCGCGCCCGCAGGCGTGCGGTCAGGCGTACAGGGCCTTTTCGCGCCGACGCTGCACCGACGACGGAATGTGCATGGATTCCCGGTATTTGGCGACGGTCCGCCGGGCCACATCGACGCCATCGGCGCGGAGCAGCGAGACGATCTTGTCGTCCGACAGCACGTCGTCGACCGATTCGCGCTCGATCATGGCCTTGATGCGGAAGCGGATCGATTCGGCGGAATGGGCGTCGCCGACCTCGTTTTCGCCCACGGCGAAGGTGAAAAAATACTTCATTTCGTAGATGCCGCGCGGGGTCGCCATATACTTGTTGTTGGTCACGCGGCTGACCGTGCTTTCGTGAACCTCCACCGCCGTGGCGACGTCGCGCAGCACCAGCGGGCGCAGGTGCTGGATGCCGCGGTTGAAGAAATCCTCCTGCTGCTTCACCAGCTCGGTCGCGACCTTGAGGATGGTCTGGGTGCGCTGATGCAGCGCCTTGACCAGCCAGTTCGCCGAATGGAAGCACTCGGCGATGTATTCCTTTTCCGACTTGCGCGCCGTCTTTCGGTTGATCTCGGCGTAGTAGCGGTTGTTCACCAGCACGCGGGGCAGGGTGTCGTTGTTGACCTCTACCAGCCAGCCGCCGGCGCCATCCGCGCGCACGATCACGTCGGGGATCACGACCTGGGCGACGGTGTGATCGAAGGCCATGGCGGGCTTGGGGTTCAGCGCCTTGATCTCGGTGACCATCTCCGACAGGTCCTCGCCGTCCACCCCGCACAGCCGGCGAAGCTGCTTGAACTCCCGCCGCGCCAGCAGATCCAGGTTCTCCACCAGCGCCTGCATCGCGGGATCGTAGCGGTCGCGGTCGCGCAGCTGCAGCGCGAGGCATTCGGACAGGTTGCGCGCGAAGATGCCGGGCGGGTCGAATCGCTGCACGCGGTCCAGCACGGATTCGAGCGCCGCCTGGGTGCAGCCCAGGGTCTCTGCGGCGCGGTCCAGCCCGGCGGTGATGTATCCCGTGTCGTCCAGCAGATCGACGAGGTGCAGCGCGATCAGCCGGTCCGCCGCATCGCCGATATCTACGTTGATCTGGCCGATCAGGTGGTCGCGCAGCGACATCGCCTCCGACGGCGCATTCTCCATCTCGCTGTCGTCGCCCAGCCCGCTGCCGCCGCTGACCTGCCAGTACAGCGTGTCGCCCTCGCCACCGCCGCCGCCGGGGCTGTCGGACTGGCTGTCGGAATTCCACACATTCTCGAAATCGGTGTCGAGCGACGCATCGCTGTCGTTGGACAGGCTTTGGGAATCGACCAGCTCAACCGAATCCGGCTGGTCGAACCCCTCGTCCGCCGACGCGGCGAAGGCGTCCGCATCGCCGCCGTAATCGTCGTTGTCGCCGCCGGAACCGGCATCGGCGCGGTTCTCCTCGGGCGTCGGCGCGCCGTCGGAATCCTCGCGTTCGAGCAGAGGATTCTGCTCCAGCTCCTGCTCGATGTAATTCGCCAGTTCGATATTGTTCAACTGCAGCAGCTTGATCGCCTGCTGCAGCTGCGGCGTCATCACGAGCGTCTGAACGTGACGCAGGTCCAATCTCGGGACCAGTGCCATTTCCTAATACCTTACATAGACTTGCGAGGCTTGCCCTCTCTTACAGGCTGAACCTTTCGCCGAGGTAAACGCGCCTCACATCCTTGTGCATGACAATTTCCGACGGGACGCCTTCCATCAGCACCTTGCCGTCGTGAAGGATATAGGCGCGGTCAACGATGTCCAGCGTCTCGCGGACGTTATGGTCGGTGATCAGCACGCCGATGCCACGGTCCTTGAGGTGGGAGATCAGCTCCCGGATGTCGTTGACGGCGATCGGGTCGATGCCGGCCAGCGGCTCGTCGAGCAGCATGAAGGCCGGCTGCGCCGCCAGTGCGCGGGCGATCTCGACGCGGCGGCGCTCGCCGCCCGACAGCGCCAGCGACGGGGTGCGGCGCAGATGGGTCAGCGAAAACTCGCCCAGCAGGTCCTCCAGCCGCGCCTCGCGCACGTCGCGCGCCGGTTCGGCCACTTCCAGCATGGCGCGGATGTTGGCTTCCACCGAAAGCCCGCGGAAGATCGATGCCTCCTGCGGCAGGTAGCCGATGCCCATCCGCGCGCGGCGGTACATGGGCAACTCGGTGATGTCCTCGCCGTCGAGCCAGATCGAGCCGTAATCGGACGAGATCAGCCCGGTGACGATGTAGAAGCACGTTGTCTTGCCGGCGCCGTTCGGCCCCAGCAGGCCGACGACCTCGCCGCGCTGCACCGACAGGGAGACGTCGCGCAGCACCGGCCGCTTCTTGAACTGCTTGCCGAGGTTGAGCGCCACGAGGCCGCGATTGTCGGCCACGAGCCGCGGCAGCGTGCCGCCGTCGCCCGCTTCCGTCCGAACCCCCGCCTTCTTCCGTTTGTCCGTTTTCACTGTGTCCACGCCCTGAATTCTACAAATCCTGCGCCCCGGCCGGACAATCCGGGCCGGTGCTACTGCCCCGGCGCCTTGCCCTTGTCATCGGTCGCGCCGCCCTCCGGCGTCTCCGCCGGGGCAGGGCTGGTGCGGCGGGCCCGGAAGCTGCCGGTGACGCGCGAATCGGGATCGCTGAGCAGTCTGCTTACGCCGGTGTTGAGGTTGACCTCGGCGCCGTCCCCGTTCAACTGGTCCTCGCCCCGGGTAATCTTAACCGATCCCTTGAGAACGGCGATACCGGTTTTGACGTCGTAGACGCCCTGGCGGCCGCGCACGATTTCGGTCGGAGACGAAATCAGCACGTTGTCGAAGGCGTCGATGCGCTGCATCTGCGCCTTGCCCTGGGCGTCGTCCTTGAAATGCGCCGTCAGCACGTCGGCGCGCAGCCGCTTGTCGCCGCGCACAGCGATGGCGTCGCCACGCGCGACCGCCATCGACCGCTGCTCCCAGAACTCCAGGGACCGCTGCGCGGTGATCTCGTCGGTGTCGGTCACCATCCGCGGCTTGCCGGTCAGCACGAGGATGGATTTCTCCACGTCGTACACCGCCTTCGCGCCGTAGGCCGTCTGGCGCGGCGAGACGATGCGGACATTGCCGTCGGCGTCGATGCGGATTATCTCGCTGCCGCCCTGGGATGCGCCGCCGACGCTGGTCTCGCCGCGCGGGGGCGCCCCCGGCTCCGCCTTGCGGTAATAGGCGGTCAGCGTGTCGGCGAGGACCGAGACGTCGCCCTGCACCGCGCGGGCGTTGCCGCGCGCGATATAGGCCTGGATGTCCTGGCGCCATTCGATGCCGTGGTCGGCATGTATCTCGATCGGCGCGTCGCGGCTCTGGTTCGGCAGCCCGATGCCCTGCGCCGATGCCGGCGCCGCCAGGGCCAGCGACGCCACGGCGCAGAGAACGGCGAGCGGAGCCGCGGCGCGGCTCATCGCGCGTCCTGCTTTTTAGCGGACGGAAAGATGGTCAGCTTGCTCTTGCCCGTGAACAGGATGCGCGTGCCGCGTTCGCTCAAGCGGAACCCCTCGCCTTTCATCTCGCCCAGCGGCCCGTGACCGGCGACCGGGACATCGCCGGAAGCGGTGCCGCGGGCCAGATCCACCCGGGCACGGCTGGTGCTGAACTCGTATCCCTGATCGTGGAACCCGGTGACGTTTCCGGTGAGGTCCAGCAACTCCGACTGCCGGCGATACGTCCCCGTTTCCGCCGAAAGCGCGATCCAGGACTCCGCGTTCAGCGTGATATCGGCCTTGGGGAACTGAAGCTCCACGTTGTCCGACTCCGCCTCGGCCTGCCGCGCGCCGTCCGCGGTCACGGTATAGGGACGCCCGTTCTCGTCGACGCCGTTGAAGCGGGCATTGACGATGCGCTGGCCCTTGCTGTCCTCCACGGTGACGCCCGTGGCGCCGAGCCGGAATCCCTCGCTGCGCTTCTCGATCTGCGGCCAGGTCACAACCAGCAGCACCAGCACCCCCGCGGCCATCGGCAGCGCCACCTTCATCAGAGAGACGAAGCGGGTATAGGAGCCGCCGGCCCGCGGCCCGCCTGGGCGGAGCCGCGCCGCGCCGCCCCCCTGGACCGCGGATTCCGCCGGCCGGGGCGCGGGGCTGAAGGCGGTTCCGGTCATCGGCGGGCCATCGTGCGCATTCAGACGATGCCCGCGCGCAGCAGGTCGTGGATCTTGACGATGCCTCGCGTGCGTCCGTCCTGCACCACGAAGACGGCGGTGACCTTGCGTTCGTTCATGGTGTGCAGCGCGGCGGCAGCCAGAGTATCCGGCAGCATCGTCAGCGGGTTGGGGGTCATGACCTCGCTGGCGCGGCGGTCTAGCAGCGAGCCGTCCATGTGGCGGCGGAGGTCGCCGTCGGTGATGATGCCGACGAGCCGGCCGTCGCCGTCCGCGATGCCGACGCAACCGAAGCTCTTCTCCGACATGGTCAGCAGCACCTCGGACATCGGCGTGTCGGGTCCGACCATCGGCATCGCGTCGCCGGTATGCATGATGTGCGAGAGCTTGATGAAGCGGCGACCGAGCTGCCCCCCCGGATGCAGCGCACTGAAATCCTCCGGCGAGAAGCCCTGCCGCTCCAGCAGCGCCACCGACAGCGCGTCCCCCAGCGCCAGCATCGCCGTGGTCGAGGTGGTCGGCGCGAGGTTCAGCGAGCAGGCCTCGGCCAGCTCAGGCAGCACCAGCGACACGTCGGCGGCCATGTCCAGCGCGCTGCCGCGCCGTCCGACGATTGCGATCAGCGGTATGTTCAGCAGCCGCGTATGGGCCACCAGGTCCGACAGCTCCGTCGTCTCGCCGGAATTGGACAGCGCGAGCACGGCGTCGTTGCCCGTGATCATGCCGAGGTCGCCGTGGCTGGCTTCGCCCGGATTGACGTATTGCGCGGGCGTCCCGGTGGAGGCCAGCGTCGCCGCGATCTTGCGGGCGACGTGTCCGCTCTTGCCCATGCCGGTGACGATGACGCGGCCGGTCGCGCGCTGCATCGCGTCAAGCGCGCGGACGAAGCTGTCGTCCAGCGTTGCCGCCAGCGCGTGCAGCCCCGCCGCCTCGGCCATCAGTACCCGCCGCGCGACCGCGATGTCGCCGGCTTCCGGTGTGGGTTTCTTGACCGCTGTCATGTCGGATCCGTTTCGCAGCCCCGAGTCCGCCGGAGTCTAGCGCAAATAGCGACTCGGCAGGAGGGGTTTGCTCTCCGCTGATCATATGGGCAGGGGCCGGCCCGATCCCCAGCCCGGCGCGTCGATATGCGCGTCAATGCGCGAAGATGTCGATGTCGGGCCAGCCGGCCAGATCGAGCGCGGCGCGCTGCGGCAGGAAGTCGAAACAGGCGGCGGCCAGGCCGGTGCGTCCCTCGCGGGCCAGCAGCGCATCCAGCGCGCGCTTGAGCTCGTGCAGGTACAGCACGTCCGAGGCGGCATAGGCGAGCTGCGCTTCGGAAAGCTCCGCCGCGCCCCAGTCCGAACTCTGCTGTTCCTTGTTCAGCGCCACCCCCAGCACCTCCTTGCACAGATCCTTCAGCCCGTGACGGTCGGTGAAGGTGCGGGTCAGCCGGGAGGCAATCTTGGTGCAGTAGACCGGGCGGCACTCGACGCCGAGATAGCGGCTTATCACGGCGATGTCGAAGCGCCCGAAATGGAACAGCTTGGTGATGCTCCGATCTCCCAGCATCGCCTTGAGCCGCGGGGCGTCGTAGGCGCCGGGGCGGAAGCGGACGATATGGGCGTCGCCGTCGCCGGCCGAAAGCTGCACCAGGCAGAGCCGGTCACGGCCCGGTATCAGTCCCATGGTCTCGGTATCGACCGCGACGCAGTCGCCGAAGCTCAGGCCGTCGGGCAGGTCGCCTTCATGCAGGGTTACGGTCATGGGGTTCCGGGCCGCCGGCAGGAGCCACCGGGCTCGACTGGCCTCTCCCCGCGGCCGCCGGTGGCGTTCGGCCGCGGTGCCGGGAGAGAGAAGAATGGTGCCCAGGAGAAGACTCGAACTTCCACGGCCTTTCGGCCACAGGTACCTGAAACCTGCGCGTCTACCAGTTCCGCCACCTGGGCATGAGCGTGCGTATGGCTAGTCATACGCCGGTTCGATGTCAACAGTTTTGCGGCAGTTATTGACGCGTCGGACGCAGGCCGATAAGAGGCGCGCATCGGGGCGCGGCGTCCGTATTGGCCGCGCGGGGTCTTGATCGGGGTTCCGGCATGGAAATCGGTACGGTCACGGTATTCGGTGGGGCCGGCTTTATCGGCGGCTATGTCGTCCGCGCGCTGGCGAAAACCGGGGCCGCCGTCAAGGTCGCCTGCCGCCGGCCGGAAGAGGCGATGCGCCTCAAGCCGATGGGCGGGGTGGGCCAGATCACGCCCTTCGCCGCCAATCTGCGCGACGAGGCTTCCGTTGCCGCGGCGGTCGCGGGGTCGGATGCGGTGGTCAACCTGGTCGGTCTTCTTTACGAACGGGGCGCGCAAAGTTTCGAGGCGGTCCATGTCGAAGGCGCGAGGCGCGTGGCGCTGTCGGCGAAGGCGGCGGGGGCGAAGCGGCTGGTGCATCTGTCCGCCATCGGCGCCGACCATGCCGCCCCCGGCAAGTACGGCCGCACCAAGGCGGCGGGCGAGGACGAGGTCCGCGCCGCCTTTCCGGACGCCACCATACTGCGCCCGTCCGTCGTGTTCGGGGCCGAGGATTCGTTTCTCAACCTGTTCGCCCGCCTCGCCCGGTTCACGCCCGTCCTGCCGCTGGTCGGCGGCGGCGCGACGCGGTTCCAGCCCGTCTATGTCTGCGACGTGGCCGAGACCGTGCGCCGCTGTCTCGAGGACCCGGCGACGAAGGGAAGGATTTACGAGCTCGGCGGTCCGCGCGTATATACCTTCAAGGCGCTGCTCGAATACGTGATGGCCGAGACGCGGCGCAGGCGCCTGCTCGTGCCGGTGCCGTTCTGCGTCATGGCGGTGCAGGCGTTCTTCCTCGAACTGCTGCCGAAGCCGCTGCTCACCCGGGACCAGATCAACATGCTCAAGCGCGACAACGTGGTGGCGGAGGGCGCGCTGACGCTGGCCGATCTCGGCATCGCGCCCGCCGCGCTGGAAGCGATCGCGCCCGGCTACCTCGCCTGGTACCGCCGGGGCGGCGGACGGAGCTGAGCGGACGGTCCCGACGACGGCGCCGCGCGGCGGGGCCGTTTCCGCCCGGTCATTCGAAGCAACGCCAAAGCGTCGGAAATTTTTACACTTCACGGGCGAAGCGTTCGACGCGTCTTTCGCAACCCGGTGAAAAGTCGGGAAATCTTTAGTTGGCACAGATTTTGCATGTCCTTCAGCAGGCAGCGGCGAACACGCTGCGCAAGGGATACGCAAGAGGACAGCGGAAATGATGACCAACCGGTTGATGGCGACGATCGGAATCGTCGCGACAGTTGCGGCCTATTCCTGCTCCGCCGCCGCGGCCCCGTTCACCCCCGTGATCGACGAGTTCTGGGTGGTAAAGGGCGACAACGGCGGCCCTGCGGCGCAAACCTTCCGCGATTCGTTCAATGACGGCGCGCTTCCGCCGAGCGGCCCGCAGGACGGGCTCGGCGGCAATCCGGACACCTACAATGTCTTCGGGTCCGGAGGCCTGACCGGCGAGACGGGGCCGACAACCGCGCCTCTGGGCAAGCTGACGATGACGCCGTCGAACGGCGACCAGGTGCTGATCACGACCGCCTACGCGGATCTGGGGACCGTGGTGACCAAGCTGCGCTCCACCGCCAACGGCAACGTCAACTCGCTGGAACTTGCGGATTCATTCGAGATCCACGGGCTTTACGACCTGGCTAACCTGCCGCAGAACACCGGCCAGAACTTCGGCATCCGCGCCAGCGACCGGGCGCCGAATCTCGGCAACGAGGGCGACGACACCATCCAGCTTATCGTCGGGCGCAACGTCAACACCGGCGTGCTGGGCGTGGCGCTGCACGAGCTCGACTTCGGTGCCGACACCATCGACCGGGTCGATTTCTTCGACATCGAAAGCATCATCGACGGCGGCCTCGCCACCCAGATCGAGCTGGTGATCACCAAGGACGCGAGCACGGCCGAGATCGGCGCCTACTTCACCATCTATGGCGCCGGCGGGATGCTCGGCGGCAACGTGCTGCTCACCCACGACATGGATACGTTCAGCACCGAGCAGGGCGCCAACCTCGCGATCTACGGCGGCGAGGACTACACCCGCGCCCAGTTCGTGGCGCACGACCGGGTGGCGGTGCCGGCGCCGGCGTCGCTGGGTCTGCTCGGCCTCGGACTGGCTGGGCTCGGCTGGATGCGCCGCCGCGCGGCGGCGCGTTAGACGGGCGGGATCACAGTCACGACCTTGTTGGAGTTCATCAGCCAGCTCTCGTAGAGCGCGCAGAAGGCGGGCGGCGGGCGGCCCAGCGCGTCCATCGCGCCCAGCAGCGGGCACCAGTTGAGCAGCTCGTGCTCGCCCGCCTCCTCGAACGCGGCCAGCGAGATGTCGCGCCAGGCGCGATAGGCGCCGGCCGCGAGCTCGGCATGGCGGGCGCGGTCGGACTTCATGTCGGGGTAGAGATAGTGGTTCTTCGCCGTCAAGAAGGCATGCGAGAAGCTGGCCGTCGCGACCAGCGCGACCCGCCATCGCGACTCGGCCAGCCTCGGCGCGATGGCGGCCCCCATGTCGAAGCAGCGCGCGGGCGTGGGGCCCGGCGGGTCGGGCTCGCAGCCCAGCGTCTGGGGCGTCGCGTCCAGCCCGCCCTTGGCGCGGATCAGCGCCGCGCCGTATGCGTTGATCGCGAAGGGCACCACCGGCCAGCGCCAGCCGGTGCGGCGGTGGTCGAGATAGGTCAGCGTGTTGGCGAAGGCGTGACCGAGGAAGTCCTGGTGCGGCAGGCGCAGGCTGTAGGCCGGATCGAACCCGGATTCGGATAGCGCGTTCAGCACCGCGCGGGCGACGTCCGGCGCCCCCCGGATCGCAATCTCGGTGTCGGCCGGCTCGCCCCAGATGTTGCCGCTCTCGCCGCCGACGGCGCGGGCGCGGGCGAACGGGCGCAGCGCGAACCGGTCGCCCGCGAACACGCAGTAGGGCGGCACCAGGTCCTCACGGAAGCATTCGTATTGATCGTCGCCGAAGATGACGACCGCGTCGGGATCGAAATCCTCCAGCGCCGCGCGCCCCCGGTCGAGTCCGTCGAAATAGGCCGCACGGTGGCGGGCGGCGTGGGCCGCCCCCGCATCGCCGCCCCATTCGTCGCGCATCGGCGCCGGCCACTTGTCGGGACGATCGAGGGCGGGCGGCAGCGACCCGTCGGCGAGCTGCGCGGCGACGCGCGCGGCCATTGCCTCGTCGGGGAACATGAACCCGCCGAAATGGCTCAGCCCCAGCCCGAGTATCTCCGCCATGCCGCCTCCGCCGGCCTCTCAGACGAACAGGTAGAGGATCGCCGCTCCGACGACGACGCGATATATCACGAACGGGGTATAGCTGGCGTGCCGCAGCCAGCCCATCATGGCGACGATGGCGACCAGCGCGGCGACGAAGGCCATCCCCGCGGCCATCACCACGGTCGCCTGCAGCGCCAGGTCGCCCGAGTCCAGAAGCGCCTTGCCCTCGAGCACCCCGGCGCCGAGAATCGCCGGAATCGACAGCATCATCGAAAACCGCGCCGCCTCGCGCCGTTCCATGCCGAGGACGCGCGCCATGGTGATGGTGGTGCCGGAACGGCTGGCGCCGGGGATCAGCGCCAGCACCTGCGCCAACCCGATATAGATGGCGCCGGCCCAGCTCAGATGCTCGATCTTGCGCACCGTCATGCCGAACCGGTCGGCGAGGTAAAGCACGACGCCGAAGACGATGAACGACCAGCCGATCACCTCGGCGGAACGGATACCTGCGGGGACCGCCGTCTTCAGCGCGAGCCCGGCTATGATGACGGGGATGGTGGCGACGACGATGTAGGCGGCGAGTTTCAGCCCCGGCCCGCGGCGGCCGGCGAAGGCGCGGAAGATGTCGACCACCATCATCCAGAGGTCGCGCCACAGATAGACGACCACCGCCCCCAGCGTGCCGACATGGACCGCGACGTCGAGCATCAGGCCCTGGTCCGGCCAGCCCATGACCACGGGGGCCAGGACGAGATGCCCGGACGAGCTGATGGGCAGGAACTCCGTGAAGCCCTGCACCACGGCGAGCACAGCGAGCTGAAGCAGGGTCACGCGCAATCTCCGGCTAATTTCCCCGCGTTATACGCCATCTGCGATTCGGTCAAAAGCACTGATTAGTCTCGATACGGGACTATTTTGCCCGCAGCGGTTGGATGCGAAACGGCGCAGGAAGAAGCGTGCGAGCGCTTCGGAGCAAATAGGGCAGCAATATTGTCTTATTGTTCATTTTCACCCTAGCCTCTCGCGGCAATTTGTCCTATATGGAAGGCCTGAAGCCGTTCCACGACGTCATTCCGCCTGCCGCGCCGGGAGGATCAGGGCGGCGGAGGTCGCACACCGTATCTGTTGCTCTGTCGGACACAAGGCCGTTTCATGCCGGAAAGAATGCTGAAGTTCGTCGATGTCGACCGCAAGACGCCCGAAAAGCGCGAGGCGGAGGATCGGCGGCGCGACTTCGACGAAATCTACCGCCGGTTCGACAAGAGCCAGGCCGAAACCCAGGCGAGCCGCTGTTCGCAGTGCGGGATTCCGTTCTGCCAGGTTCACTGCCCGGTGCAGCACAACATCCCCGACTGGCTGATGCTCACCGCTGCCGGGCGGATGGAGGAAGCCTACGAGATCGCGCAGGCGGCCAACACCTTCCCTGAAATCTGCGGCCGCATCTGCCCGCAGGACCGCCTGTGCGAAGGCAACTGCGTGATCGAGCAGGCCGGGCACGGCACCGTCACCATCGGCGCCGTGGAAACCTACATAACCGAGACCGCCTTCGCCAACGGCTGGGTCAAGCCGCCCATGCCGATGCGCGAGCTGGAACAGTCCATCGGCATCGTCGGCGGCGGCCCCGCCGGGCTGTCGGCCGCCGACCGGCTGCGCCGCCGCGGCTACCAGGTCCATGTCTACGACCGGTACGACCGCATGGGCGGGCTGCTGATCTACGGCATTCCCAATTTCAAGCTCGACAAGGAGGTGGTGCGCCGCCGCGTCGATCTGCAGGAACAGGCCGGCATCGTGCTGCACCGGAACTTCGAGGTCGGCCGCGACTCCACGCTGCAGGAACTGCGCGAGCGCCACCACGCCGTGCTCATCGCCACCGGCGTCTACAAGGCGCGCGACATGCGGGCGCCGGGCTCCGGGCTGGCCAACATCGTGCCGGCGCTGGACTTCCTGATCGCGTCCAACCGCAAGGGGCTGGGCGACGACGTGCCGGAATTCGACGACGGCGCGCTCAACGCCGACGGCCGCAACGTCGTGGTGCTGGGCGCCGGCGACACCGCGATGGACTGCGTCCGCACCGCGGTGCGCCAGGGCGCCGACAGCGTCACCTGTCTCTATCGCCGCGACAAGGCGAACATGCCCGGCTCCCGCCGCGAGGTGCAGTACGCCGAGGAGGAGGGCGTACGCTTCACCATGCTGGCGATGCCGGAAGCCTTCCTCGGCGACGACGCCGTCTCTGCGGTTCGCGTGCAGCGCGTCCATCTCGGCGTCGCCGACGCGTCCGGCCGCCAGACGCCGGAGGTGATTGAAGGCGCCGACTTCAACGTCGAGGCCGACCTCGTCATCAAGGCGCTGGGCTTCGAGCCGGAGGACGTGCCCACCCTGTTCGGCACGCCGGAGCTTCAGACCACGCGCTGGGGTACGGTGAAGATCAACTACCAGACCAAGATGACCAACCTCGACGGGGTATT
>WHUE01000085.1 GCA_009377375.1 Alphaproteobacteria bacterium
CGATCATTGCCGCGCTGCTGGAGCGGCACGATGCCTATGCCGTCTGCGACGAGGTTTACGAGCACCTGGTCTATGACGGCAGGGCGCACAGGCCGCTGATGACGCTGCCGGGCATGCGCGAACGCTGCGTCCGCATCGGGTCCGCCGGCAAAACGTTTTCCCTGACGGGGTGGAAGGTCGGCTACCTGACCGCCTGTCCGGCACTGCTCACCCCCATCGCCCGGGCGCATCAGTTCCTCACCTTCACCACCCCGCCCAACCTTCAGGCTGCTGTGGCCTACGGTCTTGGAAAGGATGACAGCTATTTCAATGAATTATCGTCCAGTCTTCAGAACAGACGCGATGTTCTGGGGAAAGGGCTGGCGGAGATAGGCTTCGGTGTCATGCCCTGCGGCGGCAGCTATTTCATCACCACCGACTTCCGCCCCTTGGGGTTCAGCGGCACGGACGTCGAATTCTGCCGCCACATCACCGCGGAAGCGCGGGTTGCCGCCGTTCCCGTCAGCGCGTTCTATGAGAGCGGCCATGTCGATCACTTCGCCCGGTTCTGCTTCTGCAAGGAGGAGGCGTCGCTGATCGAGGCGCTGGACCGCCTGCGGGCGCATTTTGCCGATTGACGCTGCGGCGTCGCACCGTCTAAAGAAGGCCTCCCATGGCGGGTGTAGCTCAGTTGGTTAGAGCACTAGATTGTGGATCTAGGGGTCGTGGGTTCAAGTCCCATCACTCGCCCCATTCGCCTCCCTGAATTTCCGGCCGACCGCGATGCAGCCCTTCGTCCATGACGTCGCCGCGAGCCGCACGGTCTTCGGCGCCGGTGCGGCGTCGAGCCTGCCGGCGGAGGCGGAACGCCTGGGCATTGGCCGAGCCGTCATTCTGTGCTCCAGAGGCCGTCGCGACGTGGCGGAGTCGCTGGCCGCGGGGTTCAACCAGGGCGTCGCAGCGATCTGCGACGCTGCCGAGCCCGGCATGCCGCAACACGCGGTGGACCGGGTGATCGGGGAGCTGCGGGACGGCGAGGGAGCCGGGTTGATCGCGCTTGGCGGCGGATCGCCCATCGGCATCGGCAAGACGGTGGCCGCGCTTTCGAAGTGCCGTTTCATCGCGGTCGTGACCACCTATTCCGGCTCGGAGCGCGCCGACAACTGGTATATCGGCAGCGGGCCGGACCGGAAGGGAGGGCGCTCCCCCGATGCGGTGCCGGCCACCGTCATCTACGACCCGGAGCTGACGCTGGACCTGCCGCCGAAGATGTCGGCGGCGAGCGCGATGAACGCCATGGCGCATGCGGCGGAGAGCCTGTACGGCCCCGACACCAACCCCGTCGTGCAGACATTGTCGGAAGAAGCGGTGCGCATGCTCTACGGCAGCATGCCGGCGATCATGGCCGATCCTACGGATGTCGGGGCGCGCGGCCGGGCGCTTTACGGGGCGTGGCTGGCGGCGGAATTCCGGGCGACGGCGGGGCTGAGCCACGCGCTGGCGCAGCAGGTCCGAACCCGGTTCGAGCTGCCGCATGCGCAGTGTCACGCGATCATGCTGCCCTATGCGCTGGCCTTCAACAGGGAGGCTGCGCCGGAGGCGATGGAGCGGCTGCGCCGCGCGCTCGGCGCGGACGATCCGGCAGCGGCGCTCTACACGTTCAACCGCCGCTGGGGGCTGCCCACCGGGCTGGGCGCGCTGGGGCTGACGGAAAGCGATATCGAGGCGGCGACCGATGCCGTGGCAGGCGCGAAATTCGCGAATCCGCGCCCCGCGGGGCGCGACGATATCCGGAAACTGATCGCGGCGGCGCTCGAGGGCGCGCCGCCGCGAATTTAGGCCGTCCGCCGCCCTACTTGTCGGACTGGCCGGTCGCCAGCTTGACCCGCTGGATCAGCTCGGGCGAGGCGCTGGCGATCTTCTTCACGAGCGCTTCCGTCTGCTGCCATTGGCGCGGCTGGATCGACAGCTTGCGCTTCTTCGCGTCGGCGAGGAAGTTCGGGTCCGCCACCGTCTTGGCGAAGGCCTCGCGCAACGCCGCGACCCGGTCGGCAGGCACGTCCGGTCCCACCGCGATCGAGCGGGCGATCGGCGTGCCGGCGATCATGAACTCGGCCACATCCTTGTCCTCGGGCTTCACGAGTTCCATGAGCGTCGGCACCTCCGGTATCTCCGACATCCGCTCGAGCGTGTAGGTGACCAGCATGTTTATCTTCTTCTCCTTGAGCCAGTGCGGCTTGGTGGAGACGAGGTTGGCCACCGACGCCGTCCAGCCGTGCGTTTCGCCCTGTTCCATCGCCAGGTTGTTCTTGGCGCCGCTCGAATAGCCGGTCACGATCTTGAACTTGGCGCCCAGCAGGGTGTTCGCCATGGAGGCCCACTGGTAGGTGAGATGATTCTTGCCGAAGGCGCCGATGATCGCTTCCGTCTTCCGCGCCTCCTCCAGCGTCTTGACGGGCGCGGTGCCCCACAGAACCATGACCTGGCTGATGGCGTCGAACGAGCCCAGCCAGTGGAATTTTTCCGATTTGAACTTCACGCCCTGGGGCTGGAGCTTTTCCGACAGGGCGATCGCATGGGAAAGCAGAAGCTGGGTGCCGTCCTGGGCCGCCGCGGCGTACAGGAAATTCGCCGCCTTGACGCCGCCGGCGCCGGGCATGAAGCCCAGCACGATGTTGGGCTTGCCCGGGATGTATTGCGGCATGTGGTCGGTGAAGAGCTGGCCGTAGACCTGGAAACTGCCGCCCGGGCTCGTACCCATGGTCAGGGTGACGGTCTTGCCTTTGTAGAAATCCTCGACTGCGTCGGCGCTTGCTGCGGACGCGATGGCGGCGGCGCCGGCAACGCCGGCTATGAGGGCGCGCAGCCCTGTAGTGGCAATGGTCATGAAATCCTCCCGAGTGAACGTGTAGCCGCCCCCGACCCCCCGTCGTGGCTTCCTCTGCGGCCATGACGGGATGGTTCCACAGCGCGAGGGGCAATTCAAGCCTGACGCGGGAGCGCGACGCTCAGCCCGCGAGGCGGATCAGCAGCGCCGCCAGCTCCTCCGGGTGTGTCGCCATGGGAAAATGATGGCTGCGGATTTCGGCGGCTTCCCAGCCCGGCTCTGCCGCCGCGCGGTCGTGGTAATCGCGAAAACGGTGCGCGTTGTTCACGGCGGCCAGCACGTATGCCTTGCGGGGTACGGTCTGCCAGGCGCCGGTCAGCCGGATCGGTTGCAGCAGGGCGGGCAGGGGATGCGGCGTTGCCCGGGCGAGGAAGGCGGTGCGCTCCGCCTCGTCCTCGATGCCGGTTTCCAGCAGCAGCGAGGCGGGCACCATGAACCCGCCGCCATCCTTTTCCGCCAGGCCGATCACGGTCGCCCGCCGCTCGGCCGAGACGTGGTCCAGCATCGCCTCGCCGTCCTCGGGCATGGCCGCGTCGACATAGATCAGCGCGCGCAGGCGTTCCGGCAGGCGGTCGGCGACGCCGCTGCCCACCATGCCGCCATAGGAATGCGCGACCAGCGCCACGTCCTCCAGCCGCTCGTATTCGATCAGCGCGCAGACGTCGTGGATATGGGTCTCCAGATCGGTCTCCGGCGTCGCCAGATGGCTGCGTTCGCCGCAGCCGGTGAGCGTCGGCGCATGCACCTCGTGTCCGGCGGCGCGCAGCCGCCGCGCGGTGGGCGCCCATTCCCAGCCGCCGGTCCATGCGCCGTGAACGAGTACGAATGTGGTCACCGCCGCCTCCCGCGCTTTCCCCACACGCGTTCTCGCACCGGCAGGGATGCCGCGCAAGGGCGTGCAAGATTGCTGCCTTGCGGCACGCGTGCTAGCGTCCGCAATCGATTGGAAAGGGAGCCCGATCATGCGACTCGGCTATTTCACGATGCCTATGCATCCGCTGGACCGCGATTATGTCCAGACGCTGAAGGAAGACCGGGAAACGATCATTCTCTGCGACAAGCTCGGCTATTACGACGCCTTCGTCGGCGAGCATCTGAGCGACGATGCGGAGAACATCACCAACTCGATGCTGTTCCAGGCGACGCTGATCCACGCAACCGAGAACATTAAGCTCGCCACCGGCACCACGAACCTGACCCATACGCATCCGGTGCTCGTCGCCTGCCATGCGGCGATGTTCGACCATCTGGCGGAGGGACGTTTCATACTGGGGGTGAGCCCCGGCACGCTGCGCTCCGACCGCGAGGTGCTGGATATCTACGACGAGGACATCAACAAGATCTTCGCCGAGGCGATCGACGTCATCCTCGCCATCTGGGAGCGCGATCCGCCCTACCGGATCGACCTGCCCGACAACCGCTACAAGGTGACGACCGAAAAGACGCTGGATGCGCCCTATGGCACCGGCATCCTGCAGAAGCCGTACCAGAACCCGCGGCCGGAGATCGTGGGCACCGTGGTCGCGCCGTTCTCCAAGGGCGTCACGCTGATGGGGGAGCGCGATTTCCATCCGCTTTCGGCCAATTTCCTGATCGACAAATGGGCGGCGTCGCACTGGGGCAACTACGCCCAGGGCTGCAAGAACGCCGGCCGGCCCGCCAGCACCGACGACTGGCGCATCGCGCGGACCGTCTTCGTCGCGGACGATGACAGGACGGCGCAGGCTTACGGCAAGACCGACGTGAACAGCCCCTACCGGTTCTACTACCAGCAGCTCTACTACAAGCTGAAGAAGGGCGGTCGCCACGTGGTGTTCAAGCACGACCGCGAGGAGCTGGACGAGGCGATCACGCTGGATCGCATCCTCGACGACCTGGTGATCTGCGGCACCGTCAACGACGTGGTCGATCAGATTCTCGCCTTCTGCGAGGTGACGGGCGAGTTCGGCGAGCTGGTCGTCGCCGGCATGGACTGGGTGGACGAGGCGTTGACCAAGCGCTCGCTTCAGCTCATGGCCGAGGAGGTCATGCCCCGCGTCAACGACGCGATCGCTTCCGGCCGGAAATCTGCGAGCGCCGCCGAGTAACCCTCACGACCAGATGGCGAAGCCCATCCCCATCCCGGTGCCGGCCAGCGACCGGTAGCAGGGGATGTAGTCCGACCACGTGACGTCGAGATGGTCGGACGCCGCCGCGACGGCGATCCAGTTGCGGATTTCGGACGACCCCGTGCGCAGCCGGTTCTCCGGAATCGCGGCCAGCGCGGCGCTGTTCTTGCTGCGGCAGGCGTCCAGCACGGCGCGGTCCAGCGCCTCGTTCACCGTGAAATGGCTGAGGCCGCCGGAGGCGATGACGCCGATGCGCGAGTCCTCCGGCCAGGCGCGCACGGCGTCGCGGATCGCCGCGCCCAGCGCCTGGCAGCGGCGCGGAGTGGGCTGGTTGGGCGGGAAATAGGTGTTCATGGCGATCGGCAGGATGGGGATCACGCGGTCGCCCATCAGCCGCCGGTGGACGAAGCCGAAGGCGTGTCCCTCGCCCCGTTCCCGCGGCAGCCTGCGCGAGTGGCTGACATCGAAATCATGCTCCACCAGATAGCCGATCAGGTGCCGGCCGAGTTCGTGCGCAACCGGATACTGCCGCCGCCCCTCGTTCTCGTGATACTGCGACCGCGCCCGCTTCCACCACTCGGGCGACTCCTCGGAGAGCTGCAGGACGGTGTTCTCTATGGTCTCGCCCCAGTAGACGATGACGGAGGGCATGTTGTCCTCCATGAACTGCTCGTGCTGGTCGTCCCCGATCACGATCAGCGCATCCAGCGCCGCGTCCTCGATCGTCTTCGCCAGATGCGCGATGCAGTCCTGGCAGCGCGCGGCGCGTTCCTTCAGCACGTCCATTTCAAGCTGCGCGGCGAGACCGGGCGGCGCCATCTTCACCAGCTCCTCGAAGCTGCGCGGATTGCCCTCGACGTCCACCAGGCTGCGCTTCCAGTCGGTCTTGCCCTGATCGATATCCGCGTGCGCCTGGTAATCCTCCGCCGGGCTGCCCAGCATCGGGCTGTGGGACGATCCCATCCCGAGCACGATCTCCGCCATGTTTCAGATGCCTCCGTCTGGTGCGTCTCGGTTGTGGAATAGAGCCGCTGCGCATCGGACTCAAGGAAACGAGGTCAGCGCGGGCTCGCGTTTCCTTCGCTGGCGAGGCGCCGGTACCTGCTGCGGCGATCGACGATCTCACGGATCATCTTGCGCAAAATCGCGTCTCCGAACGAGGCGCGGTTCTCGGCCTTGATGACGAAGGAGCCGGGCCCGCCGGTGATGACGGCGCGGTAATAGGCGTCGAGATCGGGGTAGGACGGGCGGTGGATGACAAGCCCGTTGACTACGATGCCGTCCGCCACCACGGCATCCCGCGTCGTCGCCATGTCGGGACCGATCGTGTTGGGCCCGTCTCCGGAGACGTCGATCACGCGTCTCGTTCCCTCGAACGCGTTGGCGTTGATCGAGGCCGCCGCCAGCAGCACGGCGTCCGCAATGGCATTGCCGCCGGGGCAGAACATCGGCTTGGCCGCCAGGATGCGTTCGCCGAACGCGGCCGCCGAGGCGGCGTCGGAAACCCGCATCCAGTTGACGCTGATGCGTCCGCAATCCGGTCCGGCGAACTCGACATAGGCGACGGCGATGGAGCGCAGGAAGCCGCCGCCGATGGCTTTCAGCACGCGCGGATTGGCCAGCGCGTCGGCATAGCCCTGCCGCTGCAGCCGCGTCTCGTCCTCGTCGATGCTGCCGGAGGCGTCGACGACGAAGGCGAGCTCCAGGTCGACGGGTTGAGGACGCTGCGCGGAAACGGGGGCGGTCAGTCCGGCGAAGGCCGCTGCAACGAGAAGGGGAAGGGATCGCATCGGGCCACCCCGTTTTTTCACTCTGTTGCGTTCAGCGGCCGGCGCCGGCCTGGGCGATGGTGCGCCACAGCCGTTCCGGCGTCAGCGGCATGTCGACATGGCGGACGCCGAGCGGCGACAGCGCGTCGATCACCGCGTTCATGACGGCAGGCAGCCCGCCGACATTGCCGGCCTCGCCCGCGCCCTTGACGCCGAGCGGGTTGGTCTTCGTCGGCACCGGGTTGGCCTTCACCTCCATGTAGCTCAGATGTTCGGCCCGCGGCATCGCGTAGTCCATGAAGGTGGCGGAGATGAGCTGCCCGTCGGCGTCGTAGGCGACGTTCTCCATCAGCGCCTGGCCGAGGCCCTGCGCCACGCCCCCGTGGATCTGGCCTTTCAGGAGCAGCGGGTTCATCACCGTGCCGACGTCGTCGACGACGTTGTAGTTCACCACGTCCACGGTGCCTGTGTCGGGGTCGATTTCCACCTCGCACAGATGGCAGCCGTTGGGGTAGTTCATGATGCTGGCCTTGTAGACCGCCTGGGCGGTCAGCCCCGGCTCCATGCCGTCCGGCAGGCTGCCGGGATTGGCGGCGGCCCGGGCGATTTCGGCGATGGCGACCGTGCGGTCGGTGCCGGCGACGGTGAAAATGCCTTCGGAGAACTCGATATCGGCCTCCGCCGCCTCCATCATGTGGGCGGCGATCTTCCTCGCCTTGTCGACAATCTTATCGGTCGCCATCAGCACCGCGGAGCCGCCCAGCGTGGCGGAGCGTGAGCCGCCGGTGCCGTGACCGTAGGCCACCTGGTCCGTATCGCCCCAGACATAGTGCACGTCCTCGGGCTTCAGTCCCAGCATGTCGCAGACGAGCTGCTTGAACACGGTCTCGTGGCCCTGGCCCTGGGTGCAGGACCCGGCGAGGATGGTCACGGTGCCGGACCGGTCGAAGCGCAGCTCCGCACCCTCGATCCCCGGCGCCGCCGCGCGCTCGATGGTATTGGAGAGCCCGATGCCGCGCAGCTTGCCGCGGGCGGCCGCATCCTTGCGCCGCGCCTCGAAGCCGGCGTAGTCGCCCATCTCCAGCGTCATGTCCATGTTCTTCTCGAACTCGCCGCAGTCGTACTTGAAGGTGAGCCCGGTCTGGAACGGCATGGCCTCCGGCGGGATGGTGTTGATGCGGCGCAGCTCCGCCGGGTCGATGCCGATCTCGTCGGCGGCGATGTCGATGATGCGCTCGGTGACGAACGCGGCCTCGGGCCGGCCCGCGCCGCGATAAGGGCAGGTCGGGTTGGTGTTGGTCATCACGCCGGTGACATGCACGTAGATCGCGGGCGTCGTATAGACGCCGGCCAGCGTGCCGATATTGTTGACCGCCGGGTTGGGCGTCGCCGCGGTGATGTAAGCGCCCATGTTCGCGAGGGTGGTTACACGCTGGGCGAGGAACCTGTTATCTGCGTCGAGCGCAAGCTCGACCCTGGTGAAGTTGTCGCGGCCGGCGCAATCGCTCAGGAATGCCTCGGTGCGGTCGGCGGTCCACTTCACCGGACGGGAGAGCCGGCGCGACGCCCAGAGCGCGAGAATGCCTTCGGCGTAGACCCCGGATTTCATGCCGAAGCTGCCGCCGACATCGCCGGCGACGACGCGCACCCGGCTCTCGGGCAGCTTCATGATCCGCGCGACGCTGGCGCGGTAGGGGTGAACGCCCTGCAGCGTGGTGTAGAGGGTCAGGCTGTCGTCGAACGCGTTGGAGGCGCCGACGCAGCCGCGCGGTTCCATCGACGCCGCCATGACGCGGTTGATGACGAACTCGTGCGATACGATACGGGCGGCGCGGGCGAAGGCTGCCTCGACGGCGCCCTTCTTGCCGGCCTCGTGGACGAAGCAGATGTTGTCGGCGCATTCGTCCCAGACCGTCGGCGCGCCCTCGGCCAGCGCGGCGCGGGAGTCGGTCACCGAAGGCCGGATTTCGTAGTCGATTTCGATCAGCTCGGCCGCGTCCTTGGCAGCGTTCAGCGACTCGGCGACGATGAAGGCGACGTAGTCGCCCACCCGACGCACCCGGCCGGTGATCAGGGGCGGCAGGGGCGGGGCGAAGAGGGGGGAGCCGTCCGGGCGTTTGCGCCCCGATCCGACCGGCAGCGAGCCGAGCCCGTCGGCAGCCCAGTCTTCGCCGGTGAGTACGGCGAGCACGCCGGGCGCGGCCTTTGCGGCGCTCGTGTCGATGCTCCCGATCCTGGCGTGGGCGTGGGGGCTGCGCAGCACATAGCCGTGCAGCATGCCGGGCAGGCTGACATCGTCGACATAGCGTCCGCCGCCGGTCAGCAGCCGCGGATCTTCCGAACGGGGCACCGGCTGGCCCAACGCGTATTCGCCCATTATCGCCCTCTCCCCTGCCTGCGCGCCTGTGACTTGCTTCGGGAAGTGTACTACAAGACGATTGGGGCGAAAGGAACAGCAATGCGAATCCTCTGCGCGGCCCTGGCTGCGAGCCTTGCGATCACCGCCGCGTCCGCTGCGGCCACGCTGGATACGGTGCGCCAGCGCGGCGCGCTCGTCTGCGGCGTCAGCCAGGGGCTGGCCGGCTTCTCCAACCCGGATGCGCAGGGGCGCTGGACCGGACTCGATACCGACATCTGCCGTGCGGTCGCCTCCGCCGTGCTCGGCGACGCGAAGAAGGCCCGCTTCGTTCCGCTGTCCAGCAAGGAAAGCTTCACGGCGCTGCAATCCGGCGCGGTCGACATGCTGACGCGGAACACGACATGGACCCAGACACGGGATACCGCCCTCGGCCTCAACTTCGTCGCCACGATCTTCTACGACGGGCAGGGCTTCATGGTGCGCCGCGGGGTCGGGGTGGACAGCGCCGAGCAGCTCGACGGCGCCACCGTCTGCGTCAACGCCGGCACCACGACCGAGCTGAACCTCGCCGACTATTTCCGGGCCCGGAAGATGCGCTACACCCCGGTGGTGTTCGAGAAATCCGACGAGGTTCTGGCCGCCTACCAGGCAGGGCGCTGCGATGCCTACACCACGGACCAGTCCGGGCTTTACGCGCAGCGCCTGAAGCTGCAGGACCGCAACGCGCACACGATCTTGCCCGACGTGATCTCGAAGGAACCGCTCGGGCCGGTGGTCCGCCAGGGGGACGATGCGTGGTTCGACATCGTGCGCTGGACCGTTTTCGCGCTGATCAACGCGGAGGAGCTGGGCGTCGGTCAGACCAACGTGGACGGGATGCGCACCGCCAGTGCCGATCCCCGTATCCGCCGCCTGCTCGGCGCCGATGGACGGGCGGGCGCCAATATGGGGCTGGACGCCGAATGGGCGTTGCGCGCCATACGCCAGGTGGGCAATTACGGCGAGCTGTTCGACCGCCATCTTGGCAAGGCCAGCCCCCTGATGATCGATCGCGGCATGAACCGGCTGTGGAACAAGGGCGGGCTGCTCTATGCGCCGCCGATCCGCTGACGGGCACGCGCCCGCCGCGTTCCTCTGGCAGGCGCTGATCCTCATTGCCGTGCTGGCCGGCGGCGCCGCGCTGGTTTTCAACACGCTGGACAATCTCGCCGCGAGGGGTATCTCGTCGGGGTTCGGCTTCCTCGACGATGCCGCGGGATTCGGCGTGACCATGAGCCTGATCCCGTTCGACGAGACGGCGAGCTTCGCCCGCGCGTTCGTTGTCGGGCTGCTGAACACGCTGCTGGTTTCCGTGCTGGGGGTGGCGCTGGCGACGGTGCTGGGCGTCGCGGTGGGGCTGGCGCGGTTGTCGCCCAACTGGCTGCTGGCGCGCATTGCCGGCGCCTATGTGGAGACGCTGCGGAACATCCCCCTGCTGCTGCAAATCTTCTTCTGGTATTTCGCGGTGCTGCGGACGCTGCCCGCGCCGCGCGGTTCCTATGCACTGGGCGAGGTCGCTTTTCTCAACAACCGCGGGCTCTATCTGGCATGGCCGGAGGCGGCGGCCGGATGGGCGCTCGCGATCGGGCTGTGCGCCGCGGTTGCGGTGGCCTGGTCGCTGCGCCGCGGGCGGCGTGGCCCTGCCGCCGGCGCCGCCCTGGTCACGCTCGCCGCGCTGGGCTGGGTGTTCAGCGCCGCCGCCTGGGAGCGGCCTCAACTCGCCGGATTCAATTTCACGGGCGGGGTGACGCTGATCCCCGAATTCGTCGCGCTGGTCGTGGCGCTTTCGACCTATACCGCGGCGTTTATCGCCGAGATCGTACGCGCCGGGGTGCAGGCGGTGCCGAAGGGGCAGGTCGAGGCGGCGGACGCGCTGGGGCTGAACCCCGCGCAGAAGCTCCGCTTCGTGATCGCGCCGCAGGCGCTGCGGGTGATCGTGCCACCGCTGACCAGCCAGTACCTCAACCTGACCAAGAACTCGTCGCTGGCGGCGGCCATCGCCTATCCGGATCTGGTCTCGGTCTTCGCCGGCACGGTGCTGAACATCACCGGCCAGGCGATCGAGGTCATCGCGATCACCATGGCGGTCTACCTGTCCATCAGCCTCGGCATCGCGGCGCTGATGGGAGGCTACAACCGGGCCTTCGCGCTGCGCGGAGCGGCATCGTGACCGGCTGGCTTCGCGTGCGCCTGTTTCCCGGTCCGGTGAACGGCGTGGTGTCGGTATTGCTGCTCGCCGCGATCGTATGGGCCATGGCGCCGGTGGTCGACTGGGCGTTTATCAGCGCCGACTGGTTTGGCACGACCCGGGCGGACTGTTCCGGCGCCGGCGCGTGCTGGGTGTTCGTCACGGCGCGGATCGGGCAGTTCCTCTACGGCTTCTATCCCGAGACGGAGCGCTGGCGGGTGGACGTTGCCGCGCTGTGCCTCGCTCTGGGGCTCGCGCCCCTGTTCATGGCGCGGGCCATGCGAGGGCCGGGGCTGGTCTTCGGCCTTGCGTTCGGCGCGCTCGTCCTCTGCGGTATGCTGCTGATCGGCGGCGCGTTCGGGCTTCCTTACGTGCCGACGCGCCGGTGGGGCGGGCTGATGCTGACGCTGGTCGTCGCGGTCGTCGGCATCGCCGCGTCGTTTCCGCTCGGCATTCTGCTCGCGCTGGGCCGCCGGTCGCGGCTGCCGGTCCTGCGGGGGCTCTGCGTCGCCTTCATCGAGCTGTGGCGCGGCGTGCCGCTGATCACCGTGCTGTTCATGGCCTCGGTGATGCTGCCGCTGTTCCTGCCGGGCGGGGCGGAGATGGACAAGCTGCTGCGCGCGCTGATCGGCGTTTCGCTGTTCGCCGCCGCCTATATGGCGGAGGTCGTGCGGGGCGGGCTGCAGGCGATCCCCGTAGGGCAGTACGAGGCCGCGTCCGCGCTCGGGCTCGGCTACTGGCGCTCCCATGCCCTGGTGATCCTGCCCCAGGCGCTGCGCCATGTCGTGCCGGGGATCGTCAACACGATCATCGGGCTGTTCAAGGACACGACGCTGGTGCTGGTCATCGGGCTGTTCGACCTGCTGGGGATGGTGCAGGCGGCACTGACCGATCCGAACTGGCTCGGCTACTCGCTCGAAGGCTACGTGTTCGCGGGCGTCATGTTCTGGGCCTTCTGCTTTTCGATGTCGCGGCTGAGCCTGCGTTTCGAGCGCCGGCCCGGGGTGGGGCAGGAGGACACCGCATGAGCGACGCCAGCATCCCCGCGATCGTCATGGAAGGCGTGATTAGGCGCTTCGGCGCCTTCACGGCGCTGGACGGCGTAGACCTGACCGTGGCGCAGGGCGAGCGCATCGTGGTCTGCGGCCCGTCGGGCTCCGGCAAATCTACCCTCGTGCGCTGCATCAACGGGCTCGAGCGTCACGACGAGGGCACGATCGCGGTGAACGGCGTGCAGCTCGACGGCTTGCCGCGGACGATGCAGCGTATCCGCCGCGACGTCGGGATGGTGTTCCAGCAGTTCAACCTGTTCCCGCACATGACCGTCCTGGAAAACCTCTGCCTCGCCCCTGTGAAGGTCGCCGGCGTGCCGTCCGCGGAAGCCGAGTCCCGCGCCCGGACGCTGCTGGCGCGCGTGCGCATTCCGGAGCAGGCCGACAAATATCCCTCCTCTCTCTCCGGCGGCCAGCAGCAACGCGTCGCTATCGCCCGCGCGCTCTGCATGGAGCCGCGGATCATGCTGTTCGACGAACCGACCTCGGCGCTCGACCCGGAGATGATCGGCGAGGTGCTGGACGTCATCGTGGAGCTGGCCGGGGACGGGATGACGATGATCTGCGTCACCCACGAAATGGGGTTGGCGCGCGCGATGGCCGACCGGGTGGTGTTTCTCGATGCCGGGCGCATCGTCGAGCAGGCGCCGCCCGAGCGCTTCTTCTCCGCCCCGGAATCGGAGCGTACAAGACAGTTTCTGGCGCGCATCCTGCGCCACTGACCGCAACAGTTCGCACGGACCGGAAAGCTTACATGACCGAATATAGGACCTTCACCACCCATCTCGAATGCAGCTACACCGGCGAGCGCTATGACGCCGACACCGTTCAGGGGTTGTCGACGGCGGGCAAGCCGCTTCTGGTGCGCTACGACCTCGACGGCGTGGCCGCCGTGCTGGACAAGAAGACGCTGGCCTCGCGCGCCGAGGGCGGGTTCTGGCGCTACCGCGAGCTGCTGCCGGTGCGGCGGACGGAGAACGTCGTCAGCCTGGGCGAGGTGATGACGCCGTTGATCGAGGCGCGGGCGAGTGCGGCTAAGCTCGGCGCGCGATCCCTGATCGTGAAGGACGAGGGCCGGCTGCCGACCGGCTCGTTCAAGGCGCGCGGCCTCGCGCTGGCGGTCTCCATGGCGAAGGAGTTCGGCATCGGGCGGATGGCGATGCCGACCAACGGCAATGCGGGCTCGGCGCTGGCCGCCTATGGCAGTCAGGCAGGGATCGAGACCTATGTGTTCTGCCCCGAGGACACCCCGGAGGTGAACGTGCGCGAGATCGCGCTGCAGGGCGCCAAGACGTTCCTCTGCAACGGGCTGATCAACGATTGCGGCCGCGTGGTCGGCGAGGGGAAGGAGAAGATGGGCTGGTTCGACACCTCGACGCTGAAGGAGCCGTACCGGATCGAGGGCAAGAAGACGATGGGGCTGGAACTGGCCGAGCAGATGGGCTGGTCGCTGCCGGACGTCATCCTGTATCCCACCGGCGGGGGCACCGGGCTGATCGGCATGTGGAAGGCGTTCGACGAGCTGGAGAAGATCGGCTTCATCGGTTCGCAGCGGCCCCGGATGGTCGCGGTGCAGGCGTCCGGCTGCGCCCCCATCGTCAAGGCGTATGAGGACGGCGTCGAGCATGCTGAGCTGTGGCAGGGCGCGCACACCTATGCGGCCGGCATACGGGTGCCGGTGGCGGTCGGCGATTTCCTGATCCTGCGGGCGGTGCGCGACTCCGGCGGGTTCGCCGTCGCCGTCGAGGACGCCGACATCGCCTCGGCCCTGGCGGACATGGCGGCCGATGACGGGCTGATGCTGTGTCCGGAGGGGGCGGCCACCTTCGCGGCCTACCGCAAGGCGCTGGCCGACGGACGGATCGACAGGGGCGAACGCGCGGTTCTTTATAACTGCGCAACAGGGCTCAAATATCCGCTGCCGGCGGCGGGCCGACGGCTCGACCTGGGCCAGCCCATCGATTACGCCGCACTCGGCTGAGCCCAACCGGTTATATATTCAAAGGCGCAAATAACCGGCCGGCATCTGCCGTGGAGACGGACCGTTTTTCCACGTTGAAGTGGCCGGATTATGCCCGTTCGGGCGAGACCCCGTCTTGCCGGTTATTTGCCGATGATGGCCATTATTTTACCATTATGGGGACGTTAACGGCCGTTACACAGCGTTAAGGAGTTGTTAATCCGATTCGGTAAAAATTAACCAAGTTTAACAGTGCCCGGCAGGCAGACCGAATCGATGTCGAAGTCAGATCATGGAAAGACGAAAGTCGAGCTGGTCGATGAGCTCGACGCCCTGCGTCGTCGCCTCGCGCAGACGGAGGCCGCGGCCCGGCCGTCGGAAGCGGATGACCTGTACCGCCGGCTGATCCGCTTTCTGCCCGATGCGGTCCGCATCGCCTGCGACGGCGTCGTCGTCTATGCCAACGATGCGGCGGCGGAGCTGTTCGGAACAGGCAGCCCCGACTTGCTGATCGGACGGTCGACCGACGATTTCAATCCGGAAGAGGATCGCGCGATCGTGCGCGCCCGCCGGCGGACAGTTCGCGCCGCGGGCTTCACGCCGACGGAGGAACGCCGCAAGCTGCGTCTCGATGGCAGCATTGTCCATATCGAGGTCACGGGCATGCGCATCGACTGGCACGGCAAGCCGGCCACCCTGACCGTGATGCGCGACATCGGCGCACGGGTGGAAGGGCGGCGGCAGCGCGAAGAGAACGAAGCCCGCTTTGCGGCCCTGGCGGAGAATGTTCCGGGGGCGGTCTATCAATGCGCTCTCCGTCCGTCGGGAGATTTTGCCTTTTCCTATGTCAGCGACGGCGTGCGCGCTCTGTTTGGGACAACGCCCGACGCCGCGATGAACGACGCCGAGGGGCTGTTCGCGCGCATCCATGCCGACGACCGCAACAGGTTCATGGCCGCGATGCACGAATCCGCCGCCGGGATGGTGGTGGCGGACCTGGAGTTCCGCGTGCTGGGTCGCAAGGGCCGCGTGGGCTGGGTCCGCAGCACCGCGCGACCGCGCCAGCGGGACGACGACGACGCCGTTATCTGGGACGGCGTGTTTCTCGACGTGACCGATCGCCAGGCGGCCCTGGAGTCGCTGCGGACGGCCAAGGATGCGGCGGAGCTGGCCAATCGCTCGAAAACCGAATTTCTCACTCATATGAGTCACGAGCTTCGTACGCCGCTGAACACGATCATGGGGTTCTCGGAGGTGATCGAGGCGGAGCTCTTCGGCCCTGTGGGCTCGCCGCGCTATACCGAATATGCCAGCGACATCCGTTCAAGCGGGGCGCATCTGCTGTCCCTGATCAACGAGATACTCGACCTGTCCAAGATCGAGGCCGGGAAGCTGGAGTTCCACGACGACGTGATCGATGTGGGCGCGGTGATCGAGGAAAGCCTCGCGCTGCTGAAGCGGCGGACCGAAAACGGCAAGCTGCGGCTGGCCGTGCGCATCGCGAACAAGCTGCCGCATCTTCGCGCCGACGAGCGCCGTCTGCGCCAGATCCTGCTTAACCTGCTTTCCAACGCTGCCAAGTACACCCCGGATGGCGGCACGGTCCGCGTTTCGGTTTCGGCGACGTCCCGCGACGGCATGTCGATCAAGGTCACCGACAACGGCATCGGCATGTCGGCCGAGGACTGCCAGCGCGTCTTCCGGCCGTTCGAGCAGGTCGACAATGAACAGAACCGGCGCGCGCAGGGTACCGGGTTGGGGCTGCCGCTTGCCCGCTCGCTGGTCGAGGGCCATGGCGGCCGGCTGGCGCTTGACAGCGCGCCCGGCAAGGGCACCCGCATCACGGTCCGCTTTCCCGCGATGCGTCTGGTCGCCTGATCCGCCCGAGGGCGTTCCCTTGCCATCGCCGCCGCCCTGCGAGACACTTGCCCACCGCGACAGGCAAGGAGCAGGAGATGGCAGGCAAGGACGTGTTCGAGGACCATTGCTGGAACGACATCGTCACGCCGGAGATTCTGAAGACCTATCAGGACTACGTGCGCGAGACGTATATCGGCCGGAAGCCGGCGCTCCTGGCGATCGACCTCTATAATCTCGTCTACAAGGGCGGCTCAAAGCCCCCGCACGAGCTGGCCGACGAATTTCCCAACAGCTGCGGCGTCCATGCCCATGACGCGATAGAGCCGACGAAGGCCCTGTTCGCCGCCTGCCGGGCCGCGGAGCTGCCGGTATACTACGTCACCGGCCGGTTCACGAAGAACAGGGTCCGCTCCACGCGGCGCTCAGGGCAGGCGCAGACGCCGCAGGACTACGAGATACACGAGGCGTTCACGCCGCAGGAGGACGATGTCGTGTTCCGTAAGGAACGCGCCAGCGCCTTCTTCGGCACGCCGCTGATCGCCCATCTGACGCAAAAGGGCATCGACAGCCTCATCGTCTGCGGCGAAAGCACCTCGGGATGCGTGCGCGCCAGCGTGCTCGAAGCCTATTCATACGGCTTCCACATCTCGATCGTGGAGGAATGCGTGTTCGACCGGTCGGACCTGTCTCACAAGGTCAACCTGTTCGACATGCATCACAAATATGCCGACGTGATGAAGCTGGAAGAGGTGGAGGCCGAGCTGAGGCGCAACAGCCGCCGCGACGCGAGCGCCGCCTGACCGGACGCTGCGTTCTTCCGGCCGGCCGGGGAGAGGCATGAGCGATCCGGACGGAGCCGCCAGAGAGATCGAGGTGGCCTGCTGCATCGCCGGCGGCGGTCCGGCGGGAATGATGCTCGGATTCCTGCTGGCCCGTGCCGGCATCGGCGTGGCCGTGCTGGAGAAACACGCCGACTTCCTCCGCGATTTCCGCGGCGATACCATCCACCCCTCCACGCTGGAGCTGATGGGCGAGCTCGGCCTGCTGGATGCGTTTCTCGCCCGGCCGCATCAGAAGGCCTACAGCCTGACCGCTCAGGTCGGCGACGAGTCGACGGTCGTGGCCGACTTTTCGCACCTGCCGACACGCTGCAAGTTCATAGCCTTCATGCCGCAATGGGATTTTCTGGATTTCATCGCGGACGAGGCGGCGCGCTGTCCGGGCTTTCACCTGCTGATGCGGGCCGAGGCGGAGTCCCTGATCGAGGAAGGCGGCGTCGTGGCCGGACTGCGCGCTTCGACGCCGCAGGGCCCGCTGACGGTGCGTGCGCCGCTGGTGATCGGGGCCGATGGCCGTCACTCGACCGTTCGCCGGCTTGCGGGACTCAGGCCCGACGATCTGGGCGCCCCGATGGACGTGCTGTGGATGCGCATTTCCCGGCAGGAAGGGGATCCGTCGGGAACGTTCGCCCATATCGACCGGGGCGGCATGCTGGTGATGATCCGCCGCGACGAGTACTGGCAATGCGCCTTCGTGATTGAGAAGGGGGCGATGGACCGGTTGCGCGACAGGGGAATCGAAAATTTCCGCGCCGACATCCTGCGCTTCGCGCCCTATCTGGGCGGACGCGTGGACGAGCTGCAGAGCTGGGACGACGTGAAGCTGCTGACCGTCGCAGTCGACCGCCTGCGCTGCTGGCACCGCCCCGGCGTGCTGTGCATCGGCGACGCGGCCCACGCCATGTCGCCGATCGGCGGTGTCGGGATCAATCTCGCGGTTCAGGATGCTGTGGCTGCGGCCAACATCCTGACCGGCCCGCTCCGCCGGGGAGAGACGGGCGACGCCGTGCTGCACCGGGTTCAGCGGCGGCGCGCATTCCCCGCGCGGGTAACGCAAAGGATGCAGTTGATCGTACAGGATCGGGTGATCCGGCGGATACTGGCGAGCACCACTCGCCCCGAACTGCCGGTCGCGCTCCGTCTCCTGCGGAGGTTTCCGGCGCTGACACGCATACCGGCGCGGCTGATCGGGATCGGCGTGCGGCCGGAGCACGTTCAGACGGACGATGCGGCCTGAGGGCGGCGGGCCCGCGTTCAGAACATGCCGACGACGACGAGGCCGGTGAACATGGCCGCGACCAGCGAACTGCCGAGATTGACACGGCGGCGGATACGCCGGGCGCGGGCGCGGCGGCCGTCCAGCACGCGCTGTGCGACCAGGGCTTCCTCGATCACGGCGCGGCGCTCTTCGCGCTCCTTGAGCACGGTGTCCAGCATGTCGACCCGCCTGGCGATTTCCTGGCGGATCTCGTCATGCGACATGCGGGCGAGCCGTTCGGCGCCGAGCCGGGCTTCC
>WHUE01000086.1 GCA_009377375.1 Alphaproteobacteria bacterium
TGGAACTCAGGCACAGGACGTGGCGCGCGAGAAAATCGCCGAGCGTCTCGAATTCGTCGAGGACCATCTCGCCAAGAGCGGTCCGTTCCTGATGGGCGGACGCTTTACCGCCGCAGACGCCTACCTTTTCACCGTCGTCGGCTGGTCCGATTTTGCCAAGATCGACCTCGCCGCTTTCCCGCGCCTCTGCGACTTCATGGATCGCGTCGGTGCGCGGCCGAACGTTCGTGCAGCGATGGAGGCCGAAGGCATGAAGGTGGCGGCATGAGTGATGCGAAGCCAACCGCGTCGCGCTCGACGTCTTCATCCGCCGGCGAGACGGGACAGATGACGCCGATCCAGCTCCATACTACCAGGCTCAAGGCTCCAGTCCTGGCCAAGTGTAACCGGGACGCCTGAGCGGCAACTGCATTCGATCCTCACCGAAGGGAGATTTTCCATGGGCGCTCCATCCCCCGACCTTTGCGGTCTCTGGCTCGCCCGCGCCTTTAACGCGCAGGACGTCGAAGCCGCGGCGGCAATGTATCATCCAAAAGCCTCGATCGTGCAGGTCGACGATGTCCATGGCGGAACCACGGTTGCGCGCGGGGCCGACGGCATCCGCCGGACCATGGCCGCGTATATCGGCCTCAAGCCGCACATGGATGTGATCACCCACCATACGACGGTCGCCGGGGATTTCGCCATGACCCGCTCGCAGTGGCTGATCAAGGGCGTCGACAGGAACGGCCAACCGATCGAAGTGCATCACCACGGCATGGAGGTTCACCGGCGACTGCCGGACGGGACCTGGGTGTTCTTTGTGGACCATCCATTCGGAGCCGATCCAAGCTGGGCCGTCGAGGCACCCCCGCATACCGAGTAGCGGTGCTGGGTGGGCACGTCATCGGCACAGTCTTTGATCGGAAGCGTTTGATCGACATTGTCATCGTCACCGGCTGGTGGGCGGCATATCGTCAAGAACGGCTTGCCGTGAGCGCGAGCGAGGACGTGCGCCGATCGGCAGGTCGGCCGCCGTCGGCAGACCAGAGGCAGAGCCTTCATGCCGGCACGGCCGAAACCGGGTTCGCCGTGTTGCTGTCTCGTGGCCGGGGTGGCCTGAACGGATTGCGTGGGCGCTGGTGACGGCGTCGACCGAATCGCCGCTTTTCGGCGCGCGGCTCAGAGCACGGAGGATCACAATGGTCGCACGCGGAGAACGTGAAAACGCGACGGGACAAGGAAGGCTGGTTCGGCCGCCCATGGACCCCGCCCATGGGGTTCGCAAATTCAAACTCTCTCCGCACGAATTGGTGGACGCGGTGACCGCCGCGGAAGACCTCTTCGTCCTTGCCCATCTCGGGGTTCCGCGCGTCAATCCTGTTTGTTGGACGTTTTCGATCGACGGGCTCGTGGAGCGCGAGCGCAGCTTCACGCTCGACGAGCTGAAGGCGAGGCCGAAGAAGGTCGTGGAGGCGGTGCACCATTGTTGCGGCAGTCCGCTCGAGCCAAACGTGCCCACGCGTCGGGCGGCCAATGTCCGCTGGGGCGGCGTTGACCTCGCCGCCCTCCTCGATGAGCTGGGGATCGATCCGAACGCTCGCTTCCTCTGGTCCTACGGGCTCGACGGCGGCGAATTCGCCGATAAGTCCTGCGAGTGGTTCTTGAAGGACCTGCCGCTTGAGCGGCTTGCTGCCGGCGATGTCCTGCTCGCTCATGAGCTCAACGGCGTGCCGTTGCCTGCCGAGCATGGCTTTCCGGTGCGCCTCGTAGTTCCGGGCTACTACGGTACGAACAGCGTCAAATGGCTCTGGAAGCTTCATCTTGCCAGCCATCGCGCCGACGGGCTCTTTACGACCGAGTTCTACAACGACGAGCTCGGTGAGGAAGATAGAGCTGCGGGACTGCCCGCGCAGCGGCCTGTCTGGGCTATCGCGCCAGAGTCGATCATCGTGTCGCCACAATCCGGCACGGCCGTCGCGCTGGGGCAGCCGATCGAAATCCATGGCTGGGCCTGGTCGTTCCGCAGCGTTGCCACGGTCGAAATCAGTGTTGATGGCGGGGAGAGCTTCACGCGTGCTACCCTTGAGGAACGGCGCGGCTGGGGTTGGCAGCGGTTTTCGCTGATCTGGCAGCCGAGTGTCCGCGGGGAGGCACAGCTTTGTGCCCGCGCGTCAGAGACCAGCGGCACGGCGCAGCCGCGAGATGGCGCGCGCAATGCAATGCATTTTCTAGCTGTCCTGGTCCGATAACGAAGGAGCGCTGGTCGGCGCGCCTGGCTGGCGCGCTCTTGAATCATTGTTGCGCAAAAATCTGCTCAAGATAGTTTTTCAGCAGCCTGCTAGGTCGGCAGGAAGACGTAGTTGCCGAGCGGTCCCGCCGCCGCGCCGCGCTCGGCGAGGGGATGGACCTTGCCGTCCTCGACGAAATGGACCGCGTAGCCGTAATCGCAGACGATGCGCAGCGCCTCGTCCTGCGGGCGCTTGTTCTGGTGCTCGTCGATCTCCACCAGCAGCACCGGCCGTTCGCGCGCCAGGGTCTCGCGCGCGCCTTCCAGCACCTCGAACTCGAACCCCTCGACGTCGATCTTGATGAAGGTCACGCCGCGGAAGTCGTAGCCGTCGAGCCGGCGCTGCTCGACGCGGATCGATCCGGTCTCCTTGGCGCTGTCCTCCATCTTGCGCTTCTGCAGCGTGCCGCCCTGGTTGGAGTAGCGGCCCGAGCGCTGGACGGGGAGGATCATCTCCGCCTCGCCGTCGCGGTCCGACAGCGCAACGTTGTGACATTCCACGTTGCGCGGCACGGAGCGGGCGAGCACCCAGTACATCTTCGGGTTGGGCTCGAACGCGGCGACATGGTCGCTGATCTGCGACATCAGGTAGCTGTAGACGCCCTTGTTGGCGCCGACATCGATGCTGAGCCCGCCCGGCCGCACCAGCGCCTCCAGCGCGTGCAGTTCGGCCTCGCCCTTCCTCAGCTTCCGCTTCACCAGGTTGGCGAGGTAGAGCCGGGGCGGGACGAGCGCGTATTTCACGCGCTCCTCCAGCGAGAAGAAGCGGGGGTCGGCGCGCCAGTCGGATGAGCCGGTCATTTCCAGATCGCCTTTCCGCTGCCGGGCAGGCCGAACTCCTCCCAGCGGCGGGTGACCTCCTCGATCACGTCGTCGGACATGCGGATCGGCGTGCCCCATTCGCGCTTCGTCTCGGGCGGCATCTTGGCGGTGGCGTCGATGCCCATCTTGGAGCCGAGACCGGCCTCCGGCGAGGCGAAGTCGAGATAGTCGATCGGCGTGTTCTCTATGATCGTGACGTCGCGCGCCGGGTCGACCTGGGTGGAGACGGCCCACATCACGTCCTTCCAGTCGCGCGGGTTTATCGCCTCGTCCACCACGATCACGAACTTGGTGTACATGAACTGCCGCAGATAGGACCACACCGCCATCATGATGCGCCGCGCGTGGCCCGGGTAGCCCTTGCGGATCGACACCACCGCGACGCGGTAGGAGCAGGCTTCCGGCGGCAGCCAGAAATCGACGATCTCGGGGAACTGCTGGATCAGCAGCGGGGTGAACACCTCGTTCAGCGCCTCGCCCAGCACCGAGGGCTCGTCCGGCGGCCGGCCGGTGAAGGTGGAGAGATAGATCGGGTCGCGCCGCATGGTGATGGCGCTGACGGTGAAGACGGGAAAGCGCTCCACCGCGTTGTAGAACCCGGTGTGGTCGCCATACGGTCCCTCCTCGCCGTACTCGGTCAGCGACACATGGCCTTCCAGCACGATCTCGGCGCCGGCCGGCACCTTCAGCGGCACGGTCCTGCACTCCACCAGCTCCACCTTGCGGCCGCGCAGCAGCCCGGCAAACTGGTACTCGCTGATCGCTTCCGGCACCGGGGCGACGGCGGCGATGACGGTGCCGGGATCGGCGCCGATCACCACGGCGGCGGGCAGGGGCTCCGGCGTTCCGGCGCCGGCGCGCTTCGCATGGGCTTCCGCCCCGCCGCGATGGCGCAGCCAGCGCATCAGCGTGGTGTTCCGGCCCGTCACCTGCATGCGGTAGATGCCGAGGTTGAAGCCGCGCGGCCCTTCCGTCACCACCAGCGGCCAGGTGATCAGCGGTCCGGCCTCGCCCGGCCAGCAGGTCTGGACGGGCAGGCGGGCGAGGTCCACCTCGTCGCCGGTCAGCACCACCTCCTGGCAGGGGGCGGAGGAGACCGTCTTCGGCTTCATCGCGAAGACGGTCTTCACCAGCGGCAGCATCTCCAGCGCCTCGCGCACCCCGCCCGGCGGCTCCGGCTGGCGCAGGAAGGCGAGCTGCTCGCCGAGCGCGCGCAGCTCGTCCGGCCGCCGCCCCATCCCGGCCGCGACGCGCCCCGTCGTGCCGAACAGGTTGACCAGCACCGGCATGGCGCAGGGCCGCCCGTCCGCGTCCACCGGGTTCTCGAACAGCACGGCGGGGCCGCCCTCGGCGAGCAGCCGCGTCTGGATCTCGGTCATCTCGAGCGCGCAGCTCACCGGGGCGGAGACGCGGACGAGCTGCCCGTCGGCCTCCAGCCGGTCGATGAAGTCGCGCAGCGACGAAAAGGCCATTGTTGTCCGCCCGGTGAACCCCCGCGGCTATAGCGCATGAAGGGCGCGCGGCGGTCAAGCCTTGCGCGGCGGCGATGCGGCCATGCGGATTTCGCAAAACCTTAACCGGTTGCGGCCATGGTAGCGTCAGACCATATCGAAACTGTCGGATCGTCCGGGTCGGAAGGGAATCACATGTCTGCGTTCTGGGTCGTCGGCGGCGAATACCGCAACACGCGGTTCGACGCGTTCGCCGAAGGTCGGCAGGAAGAACGCTACGGCCCGTTCCCGTCCTACGACGCGGCCAGGCGCGACTGGCAGCAGCGGTCCTGGGCGATGGTCGACAACTGCAATGTCCGCTACCGCATCGTCGAGGAAGAGACGGTCGGCTGAGAGCTTTTGACGCGGGCGTGCCGTTGGCGTAAATCCGCGTCATGACCGAGTTCGACCGCATCCGCCACGCCAAGTCCTACCCGTTTCCCGCGCCGGATCACTGCTTCGAATACGCGGACGGCGCCTGGCGGCGGCTGGACACGCACGAGTTCGAGCGGGGCGGGCGCGTGCCGGTGCTGGCCGCGGGGTCCAACCAGTCGCCCGAACAGCTCGCCCGCAAATACGGCCACATGGCGGAGATCGGGGCCATCCCGGCGCAGCGCGGCCGGCTGGCCGGGTTCGACTGCGTCTATGCCGCGCACCTGACCGGCTACGGCTCCGTGCCGGCCACGTTCCAGCATTCGCCGGGCACGGTGGTGACGGTGTTCGTGCTGTGGCTGACCGAGCCGCAGCTCGTGCGCATGCACGAGACCGAGGGCAACTACACCTACGACCATCTGGAGGATATCGCGGTGACGCTGGACACCGGCGGCGTCCTCGGCGAGGCCTTCGCCTACTCGTCCAAGGTCGGCTGCCTCAACCACGAGGGCGGCTGCGTCAGCCTCGCCGAGATCCCGGCGGAGGGGCGCGTCTTCCCCGCGCTGGCGCAGGTCGAGGCGCTGGAGCTGGTGCGCGACCGGCTGGCCCCCGGCGTGCCGGTGGACGATTTCGTCGTCCAGCACCTGGAGGACCGCGAACTGCACGCCTGCCGCTCCCGCGCGCTGGGGGAGGGGGCGATTCAGGCCGGCTACAGGCGGCGGACCATCCTCGTGCTCTGACCCGGCGCGGCTCTCAGCCCACCCGCCAGACCACCGTGTGCTTCACATCCGCCGATTCGAGCTCGGTCGCGGTCGGCACGTCGTATTCGGCGACGCGTTCCAGCCCGCTTGCGGGCAGGTAGGACCGGCCGGGATCGCCGAGCAGGACCAGCGCGCCGTTGCTTGCGGCCTCGCGCAGCCAGGGAAGGACCGCGTCGGCCAGGGCGCGCTCGTAGCAGACGTCGCCCGCCAGCACGACGTCCCACGGACCCGGCGGCCGGGCGAGCAGGTCGTCCGTCCGGATATCGAGCACGACGCCGCTCGCCTCGGCGTTCAGCCCGACGGCGGTGAGCGAAAGCGGGTCGATGTCGGCGGCGGAAACATGGGCCGCGCCCGCCTTCGCCGCCGCGATGCCGCAGAGCCCGGAGCCGGCGCAGATGTCCAGCACGCGCTTTCCCGCCACCGTCTCCGGCGCATCGAGCACGTAGCGGGCGACGGCCTGACCGCCGGCCCAGGCGAAGGCCCAGAACGGCGGCTCGACCCCCGCCATGTCCAGCGCGTCCTGGGTCGCCTGCCACAGCGGGGTGATCTGGTCGGCCGTGTAGAGTGCGATCTCGGGGACCAGCGGCGGGTGGACGGGCGTCGTGTTGGCGCGGATGAAGGCGGCGGCGTCCGCCGGGTCCCTCAAAGCGCCATCCGCCCGGCGAGCGCCTGCGCGGCGACAATGCCGGCGAGGAACAGCCAGGAGAACAGGCGGTTGGAGCGGAACTTCGCGAGGCAGTCCTTCGGGTCGTCCATGTCGAGATCCTTTACCTGCCAGGCGAGCTGCACCGCGCCGAGCGCGAGCCCCGCGTAGAACGGCCAGGCGAACCCGCCGGCGGCGCCGGCGGCGGCGAACAGCGCCACCGCCCCTGCGTAGAACGTATAGAGCCACGGCTTGCTGCCGAGTCCGAGCGCGCGGGCGGAGGACTTCACCCCCGCCGCCGGATCGTCGGCGCGATCCTGATGGGCGTAGATGGTGTCGTAGCCGAGAGTCCAGAAGACGCCGCCTGTATAGAGCAGGATCGCGGGCAAAGCGAGGTCGGCGCGCACCGCCGCCCAGCCCAGCAGCGCGCCCCAGTTGAAGGTGAGGCCGAGGAAGAACTGCGGCCAGAAGGTGATGCGCTTGGTGAGCGGGTAGGTGAAGACGAGCAGCAGCGACGCCGCGCCGACCGCGACGGCGAAGCCGTTGAGCGTCAGCAGCACGCCGAGCCCGACCGCGAGCAGGAAGATCAGGAAGCCGAGCGCGTCGCGCACCGTCACCTGGCCGCTGGGCAGGGGGCGGTTGCGGGTGCGCGCCACCTGGGCGTCGAAATCGCGGTCCATGATGTCGTTGTAGGTGCAGCCGGCGCCGCGCATCACCACCGCGCCGATGCCGAACGCCGCGAACAGCCAGGCGTCCTCCCAGCCGCGCCACGCCATGGCGACGGCCCACCAGCACGGAAACAGCAGCAGCCACGTCCCGATCGGCCGGTCCAGCCGGGCGAGGCGGATATAGGGGCGCATGCCCGCGGGGGCAAAGCGGTCCACCCAGCCGCCGGCCGGGATGTCGCTGGCGTTCGCGCGCGGGCCGGTTCCTGTGTCGTCGGCCATGATGTACCCTGATAACCTCTGCGAAGGGCGGCCACAAGCAGCGTAGAATGCGCATCACCAGACTGTACGTCACCCATGACCTGGCGGCGGAGGGCAGCGTCGGGCTGAGCCCGTCGCAGGCGCATTACCTGAGCCATGTGCTGCGCCTCAAGCGGGGCGACCCGGTGCATCTGTTCAACGGGCGCGACGGCGAATGGCAGGGCGATGTCGACGCGCTGGGCCGCGGCTGGTGCTCGGTCGAGGTCAGGGCGCAGACGCGTCCGCAGCCGGCGCTCGACGGCGGCGACCTGTGGCTGGTCTTCGCCCCGGTGAAGCGGGCGCGGATCGACTTCATCGCCGCCAAGGCGACGGAGCTCGGCGCCGCCGCCCTGTGGCCGGTGATGAGCGAGCATACGGCGGTCGGCCGGGTGAACGCCGACCGGCTGCACGCCAACGCCATCGAGGCCGCGGAGCAGTGCGGCCGGCTGACCGTGCCCGAGATCCTCGAGCCGGAGTCGCTGCGCGGGGCGCTCGCGCGATGGCCGGACGGCCGCCGGCTGCTGTACTGCGACGAGAGCGGCGGCGGCGCGCCCATCGCCGAGGTGCTGGAGGCCGCGCGCGGCGAGGCGGCGCAGGGCTGGGCGGTGCTCACCGGACCGGAGGGCGGATTCGCGCGAGCCGAGCTTGACGCCCTCGCCAATCTCTCTATTTCTACGCCAGTCAGTCTGGGTCCCCGCATTCTGAGGGCGGACACCGCGGCGATCGCGGCGCTCGCCTGCTGGCAGGCGGTGCTCGGCGACTGGCGACAGACCCGTATCAAGTCCGCGCAACCCGCCTCGTAACGGAACAATCGCCATGGCTGCCCCCCCCAGCTCCCCCGGTGAGCCGATCGTCGACAGGCGCCAGCTTGTCGAATACATGGAGTCCGGCTGCCGTCCGGCGAAGGACTGGCGCATCGGCACCGAGCACGAGAAGTTCGTGTTCCGGCTGAGCACGCTGGAGCCCGCGCCGTATGAGGGCGAATGGGGAATCCGCGCCCTGCTGGAAGGGATGACCCGGTTCGGCTGGGAGCCGATCGAGGAAGAGGGCAGGACGATCGCGCTGCGCCAGAACGGCTGCACCGTGACGCTGGAGCCGGGCGGTCAGCTGGAGCTCTCCGGCGCCCAGCTCGAGACGCTGCACCAGACCTGCAACGAGGTGCATAACCATCTCGCCCAGGTGAAGGAGGTCGCCGGCGAGATCGGCGTCGGGCTGATCGGCGCCGGGTTCCACCCGAAGGCGAAGCGGGAGGAGATTCCGTGGATGCCCAAGGGCCGCTACCGCATCATGCGCGACTACATGCCGAAGAAGGGCACGCTCGGGCTCGACATGATGCTGCGCACCTGCACGGTGCAGGTGAACCTCGATTTCTCGTCCGAAGCGGACATGGTGAAGAAATTCCGCGTCGCGCTCGCGCTGCAGCCCATCGCGGTGGCGATGTTCGCCGACTCGCCCTTCGTGGAGGGCAGGCCCAGCGGCTATCTCAGCTATCGCAGCCATGTGTGGGAGGACACCGATCCCGACCGCTGCGGCATACTGCCCTTCGTGTTCGAGGGCGAGATGAGCTTCCAGAAATATGTCGACCACGTGCTGGACGTGCCGATGTATTTCGTCTATCGCGACGGCCGCTATATCGACGCCTCCGGGCAGTCCTTCCGCGACTTCCTCGACGGCCGGCTGCCGGCCCTGCCGGGCGAGACGCCGACGATTTCCGACTGGGCCGACCACCTGACGACGCTGTTTCCCGAGGTGCGGCTCAAGCGGTTCCTGGAGATGCGCGGCGCCGACGGCGGGCCGTGGAAGCGGCTCTGCGCGCTGCCGGCGCTGTGGACCGGGCTGCTCTACGACCAGGCGGTGCTGGACTCGGCCTGGGACCTCGTCAGGGACTGGACGGCGGAGGAGCATGTCGCCCTGCGCGAGGCGGTGCCGCGGCTCGGCCTCGCCGCGCCGTTCCGCAACCGGACGGTGCGCGAGATCGCCGGCGACGTGCTGGAACTGTCCGGCGCGGGGCTCCGCCGGCGCAACCGGCTGGACGCCGCGGGCACGGACGAGACCGGGTTCCTCGGCACGCTGTACGAGATCGTTCGCAGCGGGCGGACGCCGGCGGAGGAGAAGCTGGCGAAGTTTGCGAACGGCTGGGACGGCAACATCGACAGGCTGTTCGACGAATACGCTTATTGACCGGCTGCGCGCGCGGGCGCATCTGGACAGGATCGACCGGTTCGCGAACCACGGGTCACGTCATGAAGGCACTGCCCGTCACCCTGATGCCCCTCGCCGCCGCTGCGATGCTCACCCTCACGCCCGCGGCGGCGCAGGTGGGGCCCAACGCGGTCCGGATCGGCCCGCCGGCGGCGGACGCCACGCGCCCCCAGTTCGGCCCCTCGACGCAAACGCCGGAGCTCGCACCCTGGGAAAAGGCGCTGCGGCGGTTCTATGAGCGCGAGAAACTGCTGACTCCCGATGATCCGTTCACCCGGGACGAGCGCACGGTGCGCGGGCTTTATGCCGATCCCGCGCGCAAGCTCGGCCTGCCCGACCAGGAAACGCCGGATGCGCTGCCCCCGACCGCGCGGCCGTCCGCGCCGCCGGCGCTTCCCGGCGACATTGCCGTTCTCGACCGCGACGGCGACGGCGAGATCACCGAGCGCGAGTACATGGAGCAGCGCTTCCGCCGTCGCCCGGTCGCCCCCGGCCCGGCCGCCGAGGCTCGCCGCCGCAACATCAGGGGCCGCGTGCTCTCACGCTTCGGTGGCGCCGACATCGACGGCGATGGCATCCTGAGCGCCGACGAGCTGAAAGGCGTGATCGACCCGCGGTTCTGACGGCTATCCCGCCTGTGTGCCGCCGACGGTCAGGTTGTCGATGAGCAGGGTCGGCTGGCCGACGCCGACGGGGACGCCCTGGCCGTCCTTGCCGCAGGTGCCGACGCCGGGGTCGAGCTTCATGTCGTTGCCGATCATGCGCACCCGGGTCAGCACGTCCGGCCCGTTGCCGATCAGCGTCGCGCCCTTGACCGGCGCGCCGATCCTGCCGTTCTCGACCAGATAGGCCTCGGAGGCGGAGAAGACGAACTTGCCGGAGGTGATGTCCACCTGGCCGCCGCCGAAATTGACGGCGTAGAGCCCCTTCTTCACCGAGCGCAGGATTTCCTCCGGATCGCGCTCGCCGGCCATCATGTAGGTGTTGGTCATGCGCGGCATCGGCGCGTGGGCGAAGCTTTCGCGCCGTCCGTTGCCGGTCGGCTGCATCCCCATCAGCCGCGCGTTCTGCCGGTCCTGCATGTAGCCGGTCAGCACGCCGTCCTCGATCAGCACGGTGCGGCTCGACGGCGTGCCCTCGTCGTCGATGGTCAGCGAGCCGCGGCGGTCGTGGATGGTGCCGTCATCGACCACGGTGACGCCCCTGGACGCCACCTGCTGGCCCATCAGTCCGGAGAAGGCCGAGGTCTTCTTGCGGTTGAAGTCGCCCTCCAGCCCGTGGCCGATGGCCTCGTGCAGCAGGATGCCGGGCCAGCCCGGGGCGAGCACCACCTGCATCTCGCCGGCGGGGGCAGGGATGGACTCGAGATTGACCAGCGCCTGGCGGAGCGCCTCCTCGACCTGCGGCTTCCAGCTCGCGGGGTCGATACAGGCGGCGAAGCCGGTGCGCCCGCCGGTGCCGAAGCTGCCGCTTTCCATGCGGTCGCCCTGCGCGGCGACGACGGCGATGTTGAGCCGGACCAGCGGGCGGATATCGGCGGCGCGGCTGCCGTCGGCGCGCAGGATCTGCACCGCCTGCCATTCGCCGGACAGCGACGCCGTGACCTGCCTCACCCGCGGATCGAGGCCGCGTGCATAGGCGTCCATCTCCTTCAGCAGCTCGACCTTCCTCTCGAACGCCACCTCGCCCAGCGGGTTGGTGTCGGTATAAAGGCTGGCGTTGGTACCCGAGGGCCCCGGCGCCGCGACGCCGCCCCCACCGGACCGCACGGCGCGCACGGTCTCGCCCGCGCGCCGGATCGCGTCCTCCGACAGCTCGGAGGCATGGGCGTAGCCCGCGGCCTCGCCGGAGATCGCGCGCAGCCCGAAGCCCTGTGTCGTATCGAACGAGGCGGCGCGCAGACGGCCGTCGTCGAACGCCACCGATTCGGATTGCCGGTATTCGAGAAACAGCTCGCCGTCGTCGGCGCCGTCCAGCGACTCGGCGACCAGCGTCTCGACGCGGCCCCGGTCCATGCCGGCGCGGGTGAAGAACAGATCGTCGGTGGTCGCAAGATCGGTCACGGGAAACTCCTGAACCTGGGGGGCGGCGCGATGTGCAGCATTTGAACCTCGTGTTATACAAGGATATAGGGCAGGCAGGCGGAATGTCAGGGCCCGCGGGCGGCGGGGGCGGGCGTTTCTGCGACATTACGTCGCGAAACCCCGGAATGCCGGGGATGATGTCCAATCCGCCGTCCGGCGCCGCTATAATCGCCGGCAAAACACAGCGCACGGCGCGGGGAGCGCTAACCCGTCCGCGAGGGCTGTTCCGCTTGTGGATAACGGGCGGCTGGTCTATTTTGCGCGCGCCTGCGGGGGCAGGGTTTCCCCGCGGCGGTTCGGAGTGGAGAACGAATGAAAGCCATGCGGTTTATCAATGGACTGGGCCGGGGACCGGGCTGCGCGCTCGCGGTCCTGCTGACGACGGTTTCCGGCGCTGCCCTCGCGGCGCAGCCGACGCCCTGGCAGCTGGGATTCCAGCCCGCGGCGACGCCGGTGATGCAGGAGATCACGGATTTTCACAATCTCCTGCTCTGGATCATCGCCCTCATCACCCTCTTCGTGATGGCGCTGATGGCCTACGTGATGGTGAAGTTCAGCGCCCGGCGGAACCCGAATCCCAGCAGGACCACCCACAACACGATGGTCGAGGTGCTGTGGACCGTGATCCCGGTGGTGATCCTGGTGGTGATCGCGGTGCCCTCGTTCAAGCTGCTGTACCGCGAGGACGTGCTCCCCAAGGCCGACATGACCCTGAAGGCCGTCGGCCACCAGTGGTACTGGTCCTACGAATATCCCGATCACGGCAACTTCAAGTTCGACGCGCTGATGGTGCCGGACGCCGACATCAAGCCGGGCCAGCCGCGGCTGCTGGAGACGGACAACGAGGTGGTGGTGCCGGTCGACACGACGGTCCGCGTCATCGTCACGGCCGACGACGTGCTGCATTCCTGGGCGATGCCGGCCTTCGGGGTGAAGGTCGACGCGGTGCCGGGACGGCTGAACGAGCTGTGGTTCAAGGCCGAGCGCGAAGGCACCTATTACGGCCAGTGCTCGGAGCTGTGCGGCACCAACCACGCCTTCATGCCGATCAAGGTCCGCGTCGTGGGCAAGGAAGCCTTCGACGCCTGGACCGCCGAAGCGAAAAGTAAGTTCGCCGCTGCCGATGCGCCGGAACGCCGCGTCGCGGAGGCCGCCGCGCCCGCCCCCGGCGCGCGATAGACAGAGGCAAGCATCATGAGTGACGCACACACCGCCCACGACCATCACGCTCATCACACCCCGACGGGGTGGCGGCGCTTCGTCTATTCGACGAACCACAAGGACATCGGAACGATGTACCTGATCTTCGCCATCATTGCGGGGATCATCGGCGGCGCCTTCTCCGTCGTCTTCCGGATGGAGCTCCAGGAGCCGGGGATGCAGTTCCTCGGCGGCAACTATCACATGTTCAACGTGCTGATCACGGCGCACGGGCTGGTCATGATATTCTTCATGGTCATGCCGGCGATGATCGGCGGGTTCGGGAACTGGTTCGTGCCGCTGATGATCGGCGCGCCGGACATGGCGTTCCCGCGCATGAACAACATCAGCTTCTGGCTGCTGGTTCCGTCCTTCGCCCTGCTGCTGGGCTCGGCCTTTGTCGAGGGAGGGTCCGGTCCCGGCGCGGGCACCGGATGGACGGTCTATGCGCCGCTCTCGACCTCGGGCCATCCCGGGCCGGCAGTCGATCTCGCGATCTTCAGCCTGCATCTGGCGGGCGCGTCGTCGATCATGGGTGCTATCAACTTCATCACCACCATCCTGAACATGCGCGCGCCGGGGATGACCCTGCACAAGATGCCGCTGTTCGTGTGGTCGATCCTGGTGACGGCCTTCCTGCTGCTGCTGTCGCTGCCGGTGCTTGCGGGCGCGATCACGATGCTGCTGACGGACCGCAATTTCGGCACCACCTTCTTCAACCCGGCGGGCGGCGGCGACCCGATCCTGTACCAGCATCTGTTCTGGTTCTTCGGCCATCCGGAGGTCTACATCCTGATCCTGCCCGGCTTCGGCATGATCAGCCAGGTGGTGTCCACCTTCTCGCGCAAGCCGATCTTCGGCTATCTGGGCATGGCCTACGCGATGGTGGCGATCGGCTTCATCGGCTTCATCGTCTGGGCCCACCACATGTTCGTCTCCGGCATGGCGGCCTGGCTGCGCGTGCCCATGATGATCACCACGGTCATCATCGCGGTGCCCACCGGCGTGAAGGTCTTCTCCTGGCTGGGGACGATCTGGCGAGGGAAGATCCACCTCAAGACGCCGATGCTGTTCGCGCTGGGGATGATCTTCCTGTTCACCGTCGGCGGCGTCACCGGCGTCGTTCTGGCCAATGCCGGCGTCGATACCGCGCTGCACGACACCTACTATGTGGTGGCGCATTTCCACTACGTGCTGTCGATGGGCGCGCTGTTCTCGATGTTCGCCGGGTTCTACTACTGGTTCGGCAAGATGAGCGGCCGCCAGTATCCGGAGACGCTGGGCAAGCTGCATTTCTGGATCACCTTCATCGGCGTCAACCTCGCCTTCTTCCCGCAGCACTTCTCGGGCCTGGCGGGGATGCCGCGGCGCATTCCGGATTATCCGGACGCCTTCGCGGGCTGGAACATGGTTTCGTCCCTCGGCGCGTATCTCTCGGCCTTCGGCGCGCTGCTGTTCCTGTTCGTCATCTGGCGGACATTCGCCGCGGGCGAGAAGGTCGGCGAGAATCCGTGGGGCGAAGGCGCGACCACGCTGGAATGGACGCTGTCCTCGCCGCCGCCGTTCCATTCCTTCGAGGAACTGCCGGAAATCAAGTAGGGGCCGGGCGGGCGTCCGCGCCCGCCCCGCGCCGGAGAGGACCGCGTGAGAGAGACGCATCCGGACCCATCCGCAACTGCGACCGCGCTGCCCCTGGGCGGCGCGGTTTCGGACTTTGTCGCGCTGCTGAAGCCGCGGGTGATGTCGCTCGTCGTGTTCACCGGCTTCGCGGGGCTTTTCCTCGCGCCCGGCCATCTGCATCCGGTGCTCGCTGCCATCGCGATCCTGTGCGTCGCGGTCGGCGCCGGCGCGTCGGGCGCGATCAACATGTGGTATGACCGCGACATCGACGCGGTGATGGCGCGCACGGCGTCGCGGCCGATCCCGCAGGGCCGGATGGACCCCGCCGCGGCGCTCGGCTTCGGCGTGGTGCTGGCGGTGGGGTCGGTGACGGTGATGGGGCTTGCGGTGAACTGGGCGGCGGCCGGGTTGCTGGCCTTCACCATCGCGTTCTACGTCTTCGTCTATACCATGTGGCTGAAGCGCAGCACGCCGCAGAACATCGTCATCGGCGGCGCGGCCGGGGCGTTCCCGCCGATAGTCGGCTGGGCGGCGGTGACCGGCGACGTGGCGCTCGGCGCCATCCTGCTGTTCGCCATCATCTTCATGTGGACGCCGCCGCATTTCTGGGCGCTGGCCCTTTACCGCAGCGACGACTACCAGAAGGCCGGCGTGCCGATGATGCCGGTAGTCGCCGGCGAACGTGAGACCAAGAAGCTGATCCTGCTCTACGCGGCGCTGCTGGCGCCGCTGGCGGTGCTGCCGGCGGCGATGGGCATGGCGAGCTGGGCCTACGGGACGTTCGCGGCGGCGCTGGGGCTGGTCTTCCTCGGGTTCGCCGTCGGCGTCTGGCGCGAGCGTGAAGGCTATGCCTGCGCGCGGCGGACCTTCGCGTTCTCGATCCTTTATCTGTTTCTGATCTTCGCGGCGCTGATCGCCGACCGGCTGATCGGGCTATCGTGATGGAGGCGGCGGGCATGAAGCTGACCGAGGAACAGCAGAAACGGCGCCGCGCGCGGAACCTCGCGCTGATGGCCGCGCTGATCGGCATGGTCGTGCTGTTCTACCTCATCACCATCGTGCGATGGGGTGTCGACTGATGAAGCGGCGGCGGGCAAACAAGGCGGTGACGGTGCTCGCGCTGTTCGGCATGCTCGGCGGCATGGTCACGCTGGTCGCCTATTCCGTGCCGCTCTACCGGCTGTTCTGCCAGGTCACCGGCTACGGCGGCACCACCCGGACCGCCGACGGAGCGACCGGCGAGGTGCTGGACCGGGTGGTCACGATCCGCTTCAACGCCGATATCGACCCGGGGCTGCCGTGGCGGTTCCAGCCGGCGGCGCGCAAGATGGACGTGCGCGTCGGCGAGCCGCAGCTCGCCTTCTACGATGCGACATCGAAAGCCGACGGTCCGGTCTCCGGCACGGCCACGTTCAACGTGACCCCGGCCAAGGCGGGCCAGTACTTCGTGAAGATCGACTGTTTCTGCTTCACCGAGCAGACGCTGGCGGCGGGCGAGTCGGTGAAGATGCCGGTGCAGTTCTACGTCGATCCGGCGATCGCCCAGGACCGCAACCTGGACGACGTGAGCACGATCACGCTGTCCTATACCTTCTTCAAGGCGCTGGAGCAGGGGGGCGACGCCGCCCCGCCGGCGCGGACGACGGAAAACCGGCAGGCGCCCCGGGGCGCCGTCGTGAACTGACGACAAACGGCAACGGCAAGGACAAGGAAGAGTAAGGGAAATGGTCGCACCCGCAGATACCTCCGCCGCCGCGCATGGCGGCGAGCCCAAGCATCCCTGGCACCTCGTCGATCCCAGCCCGTGGCCGGTGATCGGCGCGATCGCCGCCGGGCTTCTTACCGTCGGTACCGTGGTCTACATGCATGGCGGCGGGTCCTGGCTGATGCTGATCGGCTTCCTGTCCATCCTGTTCACCATGTTCGGCTGGTGGCGCCAGGTGGTGAAGGAAGCCACCTTCGAGGGCCATCACACCGGCCCCGTGCAGATCAGCATGCGCTACGGCATGGCGCTGTTCATCGCGTCCGAGGTGATGTTCTTCGCGGCCTGGTTCTGGGCCTATTTCAACGCCAGCCTCTTTCCGCCTTCCGCGATCGAAGGCAAGTGGCCGCCGCCGGGCATCGTGACCTTCGATCCGTGGGACCTGCCGTTCCTCAACACGCTGATCCTGCTGACCTCGGGCGTCACCGTGACCTGGGCGCATCACGCGCTGCTCGAGGGCAACCGCAAGCACCTGCTGCAGGGGCTGCTGCTGACCATCCTGCTGGGGCTCACCTTCACGGGCGTGCAGGCCTACGAGTACAGCCACGCGGCCTTCAGCTTCGCCTTCGAGGAAGGCACCGCCGGCAAGGGCGGCATCTATCCGACGACGTTCTACATGGCGACCGGTTTCCACGGCGCCCATGTCATCATCGGCACCACCTTCCTGATCGTCTGCTATCTCAGGGCGGCGAAGGGCCACTTCAAGCGGGACCATCATTTCGGCTTCGAGGCGGCGGCGTGGTACTGGCATTTCGTCGACGTCGTGTGGCTGTTCCTGTTCGTCGCCATCTACTGGTGGGGCGCCGGGGCGAGCGCCGGCGCCGGCCACTGAGGAAGGACGCCGGGCGATGAGCGACGCGACCCAGCCGTCGCCCGGCAACACCCCCCGCCGCTGGCCGGAGATCCCGCCGACGAGCACGGGGCTGCGCTGTCGCTGCCCACGCTGCGGGCAGGGCCGGCTGTTCGACGGGCTGCTCAAGGTGCGCGACGTCTGCGAGACCTGCGGGCTCGATCTGTCGGCGCACGATTCCGGCGACGGGCCGGCGGTGTTCGTGATCCTGATTCTCGGCGCGGTGGTGGTGCCGTTGGCCTTCGCCTTCGAGACGATGGCGGCGCCGCCGATCTGGGCGCATCTGATCCTCTGGCCGCCGGTGATCCTCGGCCTCGCCATCGCGATGCTGCGGCCGATGAAGGCGACGCTGGTCGCCTATCACTACAGGAACCTCCGCCACGAATACGATGGCTGAGGGCGTTCGCGTCCGGTTTCCCCTCCGGCTCACCGTCTGCGCGGCCGGCGTCTTCGCCGTGCTGTGCGGGCTGGGTGCATGGCAGCTCCACCGGCTGCAATGGAAGGAAGGGCTGATCGCCGCGCGCGAGGCGGCTATGGCCGCGGACCCGGTGACGATGACCGGCGCGGAGGAGGACGCCGCCCCGAAGCCTTTCACCCCCGTCCGCCTCGCCGGCGAGTACGTGCCCGGCAAGGCGCTGGCCGTGGGGCCGCAGAGCTGGAAGCGCGAATCCGGCTATCACCTGCTGGCGCCGCTGCGCTCGGAATCGGGGCGGATCGTGATGGTCAACCGGGGCTGGATTCCGCATGCGATGAAGACCGCGCCGCCGCCCGCGCCCTCCGGCGCGGTCGTGGTCGAGGGGCTGCTGCGCGGGCCCGGCCCGCGCGGCTGGCTGACGCCGGAGAACGATCCGGCGAAGGGCGACTGGTTCACGGTGGACCCGAAGGCGATGGCCGCGCATCTCGGGCTGGAGGACGCGGCGCCGTGGTGGGTCGCGGCGAATCCCGGGCCGGACCCGGCGCGCCTGCCCGTCGGCGGACAGGGGGCCGAGGAATTGCCGAACCCGCATCTGCAATACGCGCTGACCTGGTTCGGCATCGCCGCGGCGCTGGTCGCGGTCTATCTCGTGATGCTGCGGCGGCGCTAGAGTCTGATCCACCTAAATAGAAGCACCTGCGTTGTGCGCAGACGAGACGATCCGCGAGGCGCGGCCCGCAGGGCGATG
>WHUE01000087.1 GCA_009377375.1 Alphaproteobacteria bacterium
GTCGCCGGCGGGATCACCGCGGGGTGCTGGGCCGTCTTCATCTGGCTGCTTGAGGTGCCGCTGCCGCGCGGCTCGTGGATCGAAGTTTTCTAGGATTCGCCTGACATCATGGATGCGCTGCTCGCCGGGTTCGATCTGGCCTTCAACCTGCCGACGATCTGGGGCGTGGTGCTGGGCACGCTGGTCGGGCTGGTCTTCGGCTCGATCCCCGGGCTGACCTACTCCATGGCGCTGGCGCTGATGCTGCCGGTGACCTTCACCCTGCCGGCGGTTCCGGCCATGGGGGTCCTGCTCGGCACCTATGTCGGCGGCATGACCGGCGGTTCGGTCTCCGCCATCCTGATCGGCGTGCCGGGCACGCCAAGCGCCGCGGCCACCGTGCTCGACGGCTACCAGATGACGCGGCAGGGCCATGCCGCCAAGGCGCTGGGAACGGCGGTGATCGTCTCCGTCTTCGGCGGGCTGTTCAGCCTGGTCGTGATGATGGTGCTGGTCGACGCCATCGCCGCCGCCGCGATCGAGTTCGGCCCGGCGGAAATCTTCGCCCTGGTGCTGTTCGGCATGTCCACCATATGCGGCCTGGCGGAGCGGTCGCTGATCCGTGGCCTCGTCGCCGGCATCATCGGGCTGATGCTGATGACGGTCGGGCTCGACGAGCTGGAAGGCATCCCCCGCTTCACCTTCGGCGCGACGGAGGTGCAGCAGGGCATAAACCTGCTGGTCGCCATGATCGGGCTGTTCGCGGTGCCGCACGCCTTCCAGATATTCCTCGAATACCGCACGGGCGAGAACCGGCTGGACGGCGTGTCCGCGCCCGTGCGGGCCACGCTGCCGCGCTGGCGCGACCTCAGGCCCTATTTCGGGCTGATGCTGCGCTCGGCCGGCATCGGCACCGGGGTCGGCGCGATCCCGGGCACGGGCGGGCCGATCGCGGCCTTCCTCGCCTACGATCACGCGCGCCGCTTCTCGAAGACGCCCGAGAAGTTCGGCAAGGGCGAGCTGGGCGGCGTGGTCGCGCCGGAGACCGCGAACAACGCGGTGACGGGCGGCGCGATGATCCCGCTGCTGTCGCTCGGCATCCCCGGCGATCCCGCCACCGCGGTGATCCTCGGCGGGCTGCTGATCCACGGGCTCAACCCCGGCCCGATGCTGTTCGTCGAGCACCTGCCGGAGATCTACGCGCTCTACATCGTCATCTTCGCCGCCTATGTCGTCGTGCTGGCGGCGCAGCTCTACGGCATCCGCATCTTCGTCCGTGTGCTGCGCATCCCGCCGCATCTGCTGGCGGTGGGCATCATCGTCATGTGCATTCTGGGCTCCTACGCCATCCGCAACTCGATGTTCGACGTCTACACCATGTGCGTGATGGGTCTCGCGGGCTATATCCTGCTGCGGGTGCGCATCCCGGTGACGCCGATCGTGCTCGGACTCGTGCTCGGCGAGACGCTGGAGCGAGAGTTCCGCACCGCGATGATCATGTCGGACGGCGATTCCGGCATCTTCGTCAGTTCGTGGATCGCCATCGTCTTCCTGGCGCTGACCGCGCTGACCATCGGCTGGCAGATCCGCGGCATGTTCCGCGACCGCGCCGCGTCCCGCAACGGCGGCGAAGACCGACAAGACCCCGTTCCGGGGAAAAGCGAAGGAGCCTGACGACATGGATACCGGACCGCTTTCCGATCCCGTTCGCGCCCGCGCCGAGGCGATGGCGTCCCGCGCCGCCGCGATTGCTTCCGCCGGCGGTCTGGCGGAGGCGCTGGATGCCGGCACGCTGCCCGCCACCGTCGACACTACGCTGTCGGAGGGGCTGGTGCTCGGGCTGCTGCGGCAGGGGGTGCGCAAGTACCTGGCCATCTTCGGCCACGGCTCGACCGATCTGGGCGAGGTGCTGCGCGTCTACGAGGAGGCCGGCGCGATCCGCTGCTACAACTTCCGCAACGAGGTGGAGATGGCACATGCCGCCACCGTGCTGCGCTGGCAGTACGGCGAGACTCCGGCCGTCGTCACCTCCATCGGGCCTGGCGGGTTGCAGGCGATGGCGGGGTCCCTGGCTGCGGCCTCCAACGGCGTCGGCGTCTGGCACATCTACGGCGACGAGACCACCCACGGCGAAGGCTACAACATGCAGCAGGTGCCGAAGCGCGAGCAGGAGCTGTTCGGCCGCATCACCGCGCTGATGGGGGAATCCTATGTGCTGCACACGCCGGAGGCGCTGCGCGATGCGCTCCGGCGCGGCGGGCTCAGGGTCAACCACCCGTATTTCGCCGGGCCGTTCTACCTGATGCTGCCGCTGAATACCCAGCCGGCGCGCCTGCCCGCGCTGAACCTTCGCGCGCTGCCCGAACGGCCCGCGATCCCGCCGGTCGCGGTGGCCGGGGGCGCCGAGCTGGACGAAGCGGTCGAGCTGATGCGCCGGCATGGGCGCATCGTCATCAAGGCGGGCGGCGGGGCGCGCGGCTTCGCCGACAAGCTGCGCGCGCTGGCGGAGACGGTGGGCGCCGCGGTGGCGCTGTCTCCGGGCGCGCTGGGCGTGCTGCCGGACGATCATCCGCAGAACATGCATGTCGGCGGCTCCAAGGGCTCCATCAGCGGCAATTTCGCGATGGCCGGGGGCGATCTGCTGATCGTCGTCGGCTCTCGCGCCGTGTGCCAGGCCGACTGCTCCGGCATCGGGTTCGAGAACGCCCGGGCGGTGATCAACATCAACGGCGACCTGGGCGACCTGACGCATTACAACCGCACCGTGGCGCTGCCCGGCGACATCGGCGCGACGCTGGAGAAGCTGCTGGCGGCGCTGGGCCGGGACGGCGGGTTCGATGCCCGGGACCGGAAGGCGTGGTTGGACGCCTGCGCCGCGAAGAAGGGCGAGTGGCGCGCGTTCAAGGCGGGCCGCTACGGCTGTCGGCCGCTGGAGGATGCGGCCTGGGGCCGGCCGGTGCTGACCCAGCCGGCAGCGATCAAGGCGGTGGCCGATTTCGCGAAGGAAAAGGGCGCGGTGAAGTATTTCGACGCCGGCGACGTGCAGGCCAACGGGTTCCAGATCGTCGAGGACGACGCGCCCGGCCAGACCTTCACCGAAACCGGGGCGTCCTATATGGGGTTCTCGCCCAGCGCGCTCGCCGCGTCCGGCATGGCGGACGACCCGCGATACGGGATCGCGTTCTGCGGCGACGGTTCGTTCATGATGAACCCGCAGATCCTGATCGACGCGGTCGAGCACGGCGTGCGCGGCATGGTCGTGATCTTCGACAACCGCCGCATGGCTGCGATCACCGGCCTCCAGCTCGCGCAATACCGGCACGGTTTCAGGACGAACGATTCGGTGAAGGTGGACTATGTGCGGCTCACCTCCGCCGTCGACGGGGTGCGCGCGGTGTGGGGCGGCGAGGACGCGGCCGCCCTTTGCGCCGCCCTGGAGGACGCTTACGCCCATGACGGGCTGTCGGTGGTGCATGTGCCGGTCTATTGCGGCGGCGACGAACGCGGCGGCATGGGCGCCTACGGCTCCTGGAATGTCGGCAACTGGTGCGACGACGTGCAGGCGCGCTGGCACGCGCAGGATATCTGAAGCAAGGCAACGGAACGAAAGCGGGCGGATGTACGAAAAATACGGACTCTATATCGACGGCGCCTGGCGTCCGGCGAAGGACGGGGCGACCCGCGACGTGGTGGACCCCGCGACCGAAGACTCCGTCGGCGCGATTCCGGCGGCGGGCGCGGACGACCTGAACGACGCGCTGGCCGCGGCGTCGAAGGGGTTCGCCGCCTGGCGCCGCGTCTCGCCGTGGGAGCGGTCGGCGAAGCTGCGCCGCGTCGCCGAGCTGATTCGTGAGCGGCTGGACGACATCGCCCGCATGATGACGGTCGAGACCGGCAAGCCGCTGGCCGAATCGAAGGGCGAGACCGGGGCCGCCGCCGACCAGTTCGAGTGGTATGCCGAGGAAACCAAGCGCATCTACGGCCAGACGATAGAGGGACGCACGCCCGGGTCGCGCATGACCGTGCTGTACCAGCCGGTCGGCGTCTGCGCCGCGTTCTCGGCGTGGAACTTCCCGGCCTTGCTGCCGGCGCGCAAGATCGCCGCGGCGCTGGGCGCGGGCTGTTCCGTGATCGTCAAGCCGGCGTCGGAAGCGCCGGGGTCCTGCATGGCGCTGGTGCAGGCCTGCCATGACGCCGGCATCCCGCCGGGCGCGGTGAACCTGGTCACCGGCAATTCGGACGCCATCGCGAAGCACCTGATCGGTTCGCCGGTCGTCCGCAAGGTGTCGTTCACCGGCTCCGTGCCGGTCGGCAAGCAGCTGCTGCATCTCTGCGCCGACGGGGTGAAGAAGGTGTCGATGGAGCTCGGCGGCCATGCGCCGGTGATCGTGTTCGAGGACGCCGACCCGGTCGCCGCCGCGCATGCCGCGGCCACGGGCAAGTTCCGCAATTGCGGCCAGGTCTGCATCTCGCCCAGCCGGTTCTATGTCCACGAATCCATCAGGGCCCCGTTCTCGGAGGCCTTCGCCGCCTATGCGAAGTCGCTGAAGATCGGTCACGGGCTGGACGACGGCGTGACTGTCGGCCCGCTCGCCAACCGGCGCGGGCTGGAGCACGCGGAGTCCCTGGTGGCCGATGCACGCGAGCACGGCGCGCTGGTGCTGGCCGGCGGCGAACGTCCCGCCGGGTTCAACAGCGGCTATTTCTACAGCCCGACCGTGCTCGGCGACGTGCCGGAGGATGCGCGGGTGATGCGCGAGGAACCGTTCGTGCCGATCGCGCCCATCGCAGGCTTCCACGATTTCGACGAGGCCATCGCGCGCGCCAACGCGGTGCCGTTCGGGCTCGCCGGTTACCTCTTCACCAGCTCGCTGAAAACCGCGACACTGGCGGCGGAAGCGCTGGAGGTCGGGATGGTCGGCGTCAACGAGATGCTGCTCGCATCCGCCGAGATGCCGTTCGGCGGCGTGAAGGAAAGCGGCCTCGGGCGCGAGGGCGGCGCCATAGGCATCCTCGACTACCTGGAAGCCAAGTTCATCAAGACGAAGCTCTGAGGCATAGATGGCGGACGCAGAGAACGACGGCCCGACGGGCATCGGCCGCGGGCTGACCAATTACGGCGATCCGGATTTCGCGATCTATCTGCGGCGGTCCTTCGCCCGCTCGATGGGCTATTCCAACGACATGCTGGCGAAGCCGATCATCGGCATCGCCTACACGCCGTCGGGCTTCAACAATTGCCACCGCCATTTCCCGGAGCTGCTGGAGGCGGTGAAGCGGGGCGTGATCGCGGCGGGCGGGCTGCCGCTGGAATTTCCCACCATCTCGCTGGGCGAGGTGTTCCTGAACCCGACCAGCCTGATGTTCCGCAACCTGATGGCAATGGACGCGGAGGAGATGATCCGCGCCCAGCCGATGGACGCCGTGGTCCTGATGGGCGGCTGCGACAAGACGGTGCCGGCGCTGCTGATGGGCGCCGCTTCGGCCAATATCCCGGCGGTGCAGCTCGTCGCCGGGCCGATGATGACCTCCCGCCACGAGGGCGAGCGGCTCGGCGCCTGCACCGACTGCCGCCGCTTCTGGGCGCAGTACCGCGCGGGGAACGTCGACGAGCCCGGCATCCGCAAGGTCGAGGGCCGGCTGGCCACCACCGCGGGCACCTGCGCCGTGATGGGCACGGCCAGCACCATGGCCTGCCTCGCGGAGGCGCTGGGCATGTCGCTGCCCGGCACGGCGGCGATCCCGGCGGTGCATGCCGACCGGCTCCGCGCGGCGGAGGCGACCGGCGAGGAGGCGATGCGGCTCGCCGCGTCCCGGCTGACGCCCGACGCGATCATCACCCGCGCGTCGGTGGAGAACGCGCTGCGCGTACTGCTGGCGCTCGGCGGGTCGACCAACGCCATCATCCACCTGACGGCGGTGGCCGGACGGCTCGGCATCGGCATTCCGCTGACCTGGCTCAACGAACTGTCGGACACGACGCCGGTGCTGGTGAACCTGAAGCCCACCGGCGCGCACTACATGGAGGATTTCTTCGCCGCCGGCGGGATGGGCGCGGTGCTGCGCGAGCTGAAGCCGCTGCTCAACCTCGGCTGCATGACCGTGACTGGCGAGACGCTGGGCGAACGGCTCGCGGCGGAAGAGGGCGGCTGGGTGGACCGCGACGTGATTTCCGCGCTGGCCGATCCGATGGAGCCGGTGGGCGGGTTGGTGGCGCTGTTCGGCAGCCTCGCACCCGGCGGCGCTATCCTCAAGCGCTCCGCGGCGGACCATACCCTGTTCGAGCGCGAGGGCAGGGCGGTGGTGTTCGCCTCGCTCGCTGATCTCAGCGCGCGGATCGACGATCCGGGCCTCGACGTCGCCGCCGACGATTTCCTCGTGCTGCAGAACGCCGGGCCGAAAAGCGGCAGCGGCATGCCGGAGGCCGGTTACCTGCCGATCCCTTCCAGGCTGGCGCGGGCCGGTGTGAAGGACATGGTGCGCATATCGGATGCCAGGATGAGCGGCACGGCGTTCGGCACCATCGTGCTCCACGTGACGCCGGAGGCCGCCGTGGGCGGGCCGCTCGGGCTGGTGCGCGACGGCGACCGCATCCGGCTGTCGGTGAAGAACCACACCATCGACCTGCTGGTGGACGAGGCGGAGATGAAGAAGCGCGCCGCGACCGCGCCAGCCATCGCACCGCAGCCCGCGCGCGGCTATGCGAAGCTCTACATGGACACGGTGCTGCAGGCGGACGAAGGCTGCGACTTCGACTTTCTCAGGGCGGCGAAGTAGATATCTGGAAGTGTCACCCCGGACAAGCTGCGCAGCGGCGCCGATCCGGGGTCCAGACGGATGCTGCGCCAGGCGGATGGGCTGGTCCCCGGCTCGAGGCCGGGGCGACAACGGAACCGGGTCTTCTCAGACCGGCTTCTCGCCGACGACGGCGACGCGTTCCATGTGGCGGCGGTTGGGGTAGTAGTCGTTGGCGGCGTAGTGCTGCGTCGACCGGTTGTCCCAGAACACGATGGTTCCCGGCTTCCAGCGCAGGCGGAACTGGTATTCCGGCACATGCGCCTGCTCGTAGAGCAGCTTCAGCAGGGAGTCGGATTCGTCCGCATTCAGTCCCTCGATGCGCAGCGTGAACTGCGGGTTGACGTAGATCGCCCTGCGTCCGCTCACCGGATGGGTCCGGACCACCGGATGGGTCGGGTTGGGATAGAGTTTCTCCATACGGGCGAGCTTCGCCCGGTCCTCCTCGCTGCTGGTGTACAGCGCGCGGAAATTCTTGAAATCGTGCACCGCGAAGAGCGGGTCGATGAACGCCTTCATCGTGTCGCTCAACCCGTCATAGGCGGCGGTCATGTCCGCCCACAGCGTGTCGCCGCCGACCTTCGGAATCTCCAGGCAGCGCAGGATCGAATAGCGGGTCGGGCATTCGCGGAAGGTGGTGTCCGAATGCCAGACATCGGTGCTGAGCACCGGATTGTCCTTGTGGTTGTCCAGCACCATGATCTCGGGGAATGCGCCTTCCGGGCGGAAGGGATGGACCTCCAGCTCGCCGAAGCGCTTTCCGAGGGCGACGTGTTGCGCCGTGTCGATATGCTGGTCGCGCGCATAGACGACCTTGTGCTCGATCACCGCCGCCTCGAATGCGGCGAAGGCGGCCTCGCTGATCTCCTCGCGCAGGTCGAGCCCGTGTATTTCGGCCCCGATGGTCGGTCCGATGGGCTCCACCTCGAACGGCGCGGCGTTTGCGCCCGATCCGGGCAACACGGCGGTCTGGCTGGTCATGGCGGCTCCTCGCGTGACGCGGTGCGACGATGCGGCGTCAGCCTAGTCCAGCGGCCGGCGCCGGACAAGACGCCCGGCTGTTGCCAGCCTTCCCGCGCGGGTGGATACTGGCGAAAAGCCATAAGGCGATTGCGGTCACGACAGCCACGGGAGGGCTCCATGTTCGCGAAGATCAACCATGTTGCGATGGTCTCGACCAACTACGCCATGCTCGGCAAGTTCTACGAGGTGCTGTTCGGCATGAAGACCTCGCCCAACACCCGGCCGCAGAGCGCGGTGACGGTGGGCGACGGCTATGTCGGGCTGAACATCAACCCGCGCCGGCCCGGCCGGGCGGGCGGGCTCGACCATTTCGGCGTCCAGGTGCAGGACGTGGAGACCGTGTTCGAGCGCATGCGGCAGAAATATCCGCAGGTGAAGTGGCTCAAGCGGCCGGGCAACCGTCCCTTCGCCGGCATCACGACCCACGATCCGGACGGCAACATCTTCGACCTGTCGCAGGCCGACATGGAGAACCGCGCCGACGTCTATACCGACGAGGAATGGCAGCAGGACCGTTCGATCAGCCATTTCGCGGTGCGCACCCTGCACCCCGAGGCCTGCGCCGAGTTCTACTGCGACGTGCTGGACCTGCAGCCCGCCAACCGCCAGGAAGGCGACGGCAACCACTACGTCACCGACGGGCGGATGACGGTGGTTCTCATGCCGTGGGACATCACCGACTACGCCGATACCGGCATTTCCCGCTCCGGTCCCGACCATTTCGCCTTCAAGGTGGAAAGCATCGACGCCTTCAAGGAAGACATGCAGGCGATGATCGAGCGCAACCAGAACCTGACGCCCCCCGGCGTCGGAATCGGGCCGGAGGGCCGCGCGCGGCTGGAGCTGTTCGCCGCCAGTACGCCCTATGCGCAGTACCATCTGTCGGACCTCGACAACGTGATGATCGCCGTCGGCGAATAACGACGCCAGAACAGGGAGGCACCCATGTCCCACGCTCCACGCCGCGCGGCCGGCATCGCCGCGGCCCTGGCCGCCGTACTCGCCGTCCAGACCGCCGCGCCGGGCGCGCAGGCGGACGATTTCTACAAGGACAAGGAAGTCCGCTTCATCATCTCCGCCGGGGTGGGGGGCGGCTACTCGGCCTACGGCCGGGCGCTCACCCGCCATATCGGCAGGCACATTCCCGGCAACCCGGCCTTCATCGTGCAGAACATGCCGGGCGGCGGCGGCATCCGGGCCAGCAACTATCTTTACGCCGTCGCGCCCAAGGACGGCTCGGTGATCGGGCTGGTGCACACGGCCGTGCTGTTCGCGCCGCTCTACGACATGAAGGGCGCCAAGTTCGACGGCACGAAGTTCAGCTTCATCGGCGCGATGGACCAGGCGGACGGGCTCTGCGTCGCCTGGCATACCTCCGGCGTCAAGACCTGGGAGGACCTGTTCTCCGGCAAGTACATCGTAGGCGGGACCGGGTCCGGCTCGCAGATGGAGACGATGCCGCGCCTGCTCAACAACCTGTTCGGCACGAAGATCAAGATCGTCTCCGGCTACAAGGGCGGCAACGACGTCTATCTCGCGATGGAGCGCGGCGAGGTGCACGGGCGCTGCGGCGGGATCACCACCTCGATCAAGTCGACCCGCCCCGACTGGTTCCCCGAGAAGAAGGTCGTGGTGCCGATCCAGATCTCGCTGGAGCGCTCGAAGGATTTCCCCGGCGTGCCGGCCGTGGGGGAGTTCGCCAAGGACGAGCGCATGCGCGACATCCTGGAGTTTGCGCTCGCCTATCAGAGCATGGACCGGCCGATCATCGCGCCGCCGGAAATCCCGGCCGGGCGGCTGGCGCTGCTGCGCAGGGCGTTCGAGGCGACGATGAAGGATCCGGAGTTCCTCGCCGATGCGGCGAAGATGAAGCTGACGATCGACGCGCGCGGCGGGGAAAGCGTGGCGAAGACCGTGGCGCGCACCTACGCCAAGCCGAAGGCCATCATCGAGGAGACCGCCACCCTGATGCGCCCGTCGAAGGAGCGCTGAGCCCGTTCAGCCCCGGATGAACGCGACGCTGAGCCGCACGTAGGCCTCCGCCGCGTCCCAGGGCACCAGGTGCTTGCAGCCGTCGATCAGGTGCAGGTCGATGCCGGGATGCATCCGTTTCAGGAGGGCGGCGCGCTCGGCGGCGTCGGCGCGGTCCTCGCGGCCATAGATCAGCCGCACCGGCACGGGCGACTCCGCCAGCCGGTCCCAGACCGGCGCGCCGCCGGCCTTGCCTTTCCCGAAGGCGGGCAGCGCGCCGCGCGCGACGAAGGCCTCGAAATTCTTGCCTGTGCTGCGCGTGTGGCGCAACACCAGCGCCTCCTCCGTGATCAGCTCGGTGTGGAACAGGGTCGCTTCCAGCAGCTTGCGCGTGTCCTCGATCATGGGCTCGGCCGCCGTGCCGTCGCGCCCCTCGGCGGGCCCGGTGGCCTTCTTCGGTGCGGCGCCGGGCAGGGGCGGCAGCAGGCTGCCGGTGCCCAGCGCGACCACGTGGCTGATGCGGCCCGGATGCTTTTCCGCCAGCGCGAAGGCCATGTTGCCGGCCTGCGAATGGGCCACCAGCGCCGCCCGCTCGATCCCCAGCGCGTCCATCAGCCCCAGGATCGAATCGCGCCGGCGGGCGACCGAGAAATCGGTCGGATTGTCGCTCAGCCCGAATCCCGGCTGGTCGAAGGCGATGGCGCGCAGCCCCGCCCCGGCAAAGCCGCCGATGGTGCCGAGGAACACGTCGGCGGACGAGCCCAGCGACGCCCCGTGCAGCAGCAGCACCGGATGGCCCGCGCCGGCCTCGATGTAGCGCAGGCGCAACCCGTCCCAAGTGACGAAACGGTCCTCGATCATGATGGCGGCCGTGTCCATTCCGCTCCCTCCCGTATGTCGGATTTTTCGGTGTTTCGCGCAGCGTAAACCCGGCGCGGAGGATGTAGCAAGCCGGCGCGATGTTTCCAACGCCGCCCGTCGTGCCAATATGTTCTTGTCAACGGCCGCCACAGCGCGGTGGTATGGAAGCGGGTGACGGAGGCGGTGACGCGCGATGGCGTACCGGTTCAGGCGCGGCGACGAGTCGGTGCAGCACGGGTTGCGCCGGATTGCCGCGGATCAGATCGATAAGGCGATTGCCGAGGTGGACGACCGGGGGATGGGTGCCGCCGCGACGGTCCATCAGCTCCGCAAGCGCTGCAAGAAGCTGCGCGGACTGATCCGGCTGGTGCGTCCGGCATTCGGCGATTACGGCGAGGAGAACGCGCTGTTCCGCGACGCGGCGGCCGGGTTGTCCGGGCTGCGGGACATGGATGCGCAGATCGAGACCTACGACGCGCTGCTCGACTCCTGCGACGGGAACCTCGACCGGCGGACTTTCGCCCCGGTCCGCCGCCGGCTGACCCTGCGTCGGAAGCGCATCGTCGCCGCGCAGGACCTCGACGCCAGCCTGGCGGCCTTTCGCGCGCGCATGGTCGCGGCGAAGGAGCGCGCCGCGCACTGGACGCTGGACGCAGACGGGTTCGACGCCGTGGCAGGCGGGCTGCGCAAGACATACGCGCGGGCCGGAAAGGCGATGGCGAAGGCCGGCGACAAGCCGACGGCCGAAAATTTCCACGAGTGGCGCAAGCGCGCGAAGTACCACTGGTATCACACCCGTCTCCTCGCGCCAGTGTGGCCGGGGCCGATGACGGCGCACCGGGACGCTGCGAAGCGGCTGGGCGACATGCTCGGTGAGCATCACGACCTGGCGGTCTTCCGCGACACGATCGCCGGAAATCCGGGGGACTCCGCGGCGGGAGAGATCGCCGACGCGCTGTTCGCCCTGATTGAGCGCCGCCAGGCCGCGCTTGCGGACGATGCCTTCCGCCTCGGCGCGCGCCTGCTGGCCGAACCGGGAAAGCCGCTGGCGCGGCGCTGGGAATCCTACTGGAAGACCTGGCGTGCAGAGTGCGCCTGACCGCCCTTCACACCGTCACGTACCAGGCGCCGTTGGCGTGGATGCTTTGCCCGCTGACGAAGCGCGCGCCCGGGCCGCAGAGGAAGCGGACGACGGACGCGATCTCCTCCGGCTTGCCGGTGCGGCCCATCGGTATGCTGCGCTGGGCGTAGAAGGGCGGGATATAGCCGTCATGGCGGTCGGTGTCGATCAGCGCCGGCACCACGGTGTTGACGGTGATGTTTTTCGGCGCCAGTTCGACTGCCAGCGCGCCGGTCATGCCGCAGAGCCCGGCCTTGGCGGCGGCGACATGGGCGCGCCCCGCCATGCCGGCATGGCTCGCGACCCCGCCGATATTGACGATGGCCGCGGCGCCGCTCCTCTCCAGGTGCGGCAGGGCGGCGCGGCTGCACAGGAAGGCGGAATCCAGCGTGCCGGACAGCACGCCGTGCCAGAGCGCGAACGACATTTCCCCCAGCGGGCATTCGCCGCGCTGCGAGACGTTGTTGACCAGGAAATCCAGCCGCCCGAACGCGGCGACGGCGGCGTCCACCATCGCCGCCGCCGTCTCCTCCTGCGTCACGTCGCCCATGAACAGCGCCGCCTTGCCGCCCTCGGCCTCGATCTCGTGCATGACGGCTTCGGCGTCGGCGCGCGAGCTGCGCGCGTTGATCAGCACGGCGGCCCCGCCGGCGGCGAGGTCCAGTGCGATGGCGCGGCCGATATTGCGCGCGCTGCCGGTGACGATGGCGGCCCGCCCCGCCAGTTCCTGCGTGGTTTCGGTCATCTCTGCCTCAAAGTTCGCGGTCCCTGCCGTTATGCGCGCCCGCGCCGGCCCTGCCAACCCGCCCTTTCGGCGCGCGCCTGGCTTGGTGTATTGATGGGGCGGAAAGCACAGGGTTTCGGGAGAGATTTCAATGAACGAGACGACCGCGCCGGTCGAGGCGGTTCGCCGCAACGAAGGCTATGACGACCTGCGGGACCTGCTCGCCCGGTTCGAGGAGATGGGCGAGCTGGAAACGGTGGAGGGCGCGGACTGGAACCTGGAGATCGGCGCGGTGTCGGAGACGGTTGCCGGGCGCAACCCCGGCCGCGCCCCGGCGCTGCTGTTCGACAACATCAAGGGTTATCCGAAGGGGTTCCGCATCCTGTCGGGCGCCGCCAACGCCTACCGGCGGCTGGCCTTCGTGCTCGGCTTCCCGGAGCCGGAGAACGAGACCGACGTCGTCCGCGCGATGCGCGCGCGCATGTCGAAGGGATTCGAGCCCATCCCGCCGGTCGAGGTGAAGACCGGCCCGGTGATGGAAAACGTGATGCGCGACGACGAGGTGGACCTGCTGAAATTCCCCGCCCCCTTCGTCCACGAGCTCGACGGCGGGCGCTATATCGGCACCGACGACGCCGTCATCATGCGCGACCCCGATACCGGCTGGATCAACGCCGCGACCTACCGCGTCATGGTGCATGACAAAAACACCGCCGCGATCTGGATGTCGCCGGGCAAGCACGGCCGGCTGATCAGCGAGAAGTATTTCGCCCAGGGCAAGCCCTGCCCGGTGCTGATCGTCTGCGGCCAGGACCCGATCATGTTCCTCGCGGCGCATCAGGAGATCACGGCGGGGGTGGACGAGCTCGCCTATGCCGGCGGCCAGCGCGGCCGGGCGATCGAGGTGATCCCGTCCGAGCTGCACGGCCTGCCGGTGCCGGCGCGGGCCGAGATCGTGCTGGAAGGCGAGATCGTGCCGGACGAGACCCGGCTTGAAGGCCCGTTCGGCGAGTTCATGGGCTACTACGCGTCGGAGGCGACTGAGCTGCCCGTCGTGCGCATCAAACGGGTCTACTGGCGCACCGATCCGATCCTCACTTTGGCGATTCCGTCGCGCCCGCCGGAGAACTTCACCTTCGCCCGCGCCACGGTGAAATCCGCGCTGATCTGGAACGAGGTGGAGAAGGCGGGGCTGCCGGGCGTGCAGGGCGTGTGGTGCCACGAGGCCGGGGCCGGGCGGCTGTTCAACGTCATCTCCATCAAACAGATGTATCCGGGCCACGCCAGCCAGGCGGGGATGCTCGCCTGCAACTGCCATGCCGGCAACTATGCCGGGCGCTGGGTGGTGGTGGTGGATGAGGATATCGACCCGACCAACATGTTCGACGTGATCTGGGCGATGTCCACCCGCTGCGACCCGCCGGAGGACATCCAGTATGTCCGCCGCGCCTGGTCGACGCCGCTGGATCCGATGCTGTTCGCGCCGCCCTGGCACAACAACCGCGCCATCGTCGACGCCTGCCGCCCCTGGGGCAACAAGGACCGGTTCCCCACCGTGGCCGAGGCCAGCCCCGAGCTGAAGCGCAGGGTGGCGGAGAAATGGCCGCATCTCTACACGTGAGGGCAAGGTGAACGAGGCCGCGCCGCGCGCCGACGACGCGGACCAGACCGCGTTCCAGCAACGGCTGGGCGCGCTCAACCTCGGCGCGCTCTGGGTCGGCCGCCGCGGGGTGGACCTGTCGCAGCCGAAATCGCCGGCCGCGCCCGCGCTCTGGCGCTATGGCGACATCCGCCCCTCGCTGGAGGAGGCCGGGCGTCTGATCAGGGCGGAAGAGGCCTTCCGCCGCGTGCTGGTGATGGAAAACCCCGCCTTCCCCGGCGAGATGCGGGCGACGCAGACGCTCTATGCCGGGCTGCAACTCGTCCTGCCGGGCGAAATCGCGCCCTGCCACCGGCACAGCCAGACCGCCTTCCGCTTCGTGCTGGAAGGCGAGGGCGCCTTCACATCGGTCGACGGCGAGCGCGCCTGGATGCGGCGCGGCGATTTCATCGTCACCCCGTGCTGGAGCTGGCACGACCATGCCAATGAAAGCGACGGGCCGGTGGTCTGGCTCGACGTGCTGGACACGCCGCTGGTCGGCTTCCTCGACACCGTGTTCCGCGAAAGCCACGACCGGCCGCGCCAGACCATAGACCGGCCGGACGGCATGTCGCCGGCCCGGTTCGGCGCCGGGATGCTGCCCGTCGGATACGAGGGATCGCGCGGCGCCTCGCCGGTGTTCAGCTACCCTTACGGGCGGTCGCGCGCCGCGCTGGCGGCGCTGGCCCGGTCGACCCCGCCGGATGCCTGTCACGGGCTGAAGATGGCCTATGTCAATCCGGCGACCGGCGGGCCCGCCACGCCGACGATGGGCGCCTGCCTCCAGCTCCTGCCCGCCGGTTTCGACGGCGCCGATTACCGCGCGACCGACAGCGCCGTCTACGCGGCGGTGGAAGGGCGCGGCCGGGTGCGGATCGGCGACGAGACGATTGAATGGGGCCCGAACGACGTCTTCGTCGTCCCCGGCTGGCGCCGCCACGCGCTGGCCGCCGACGAGGACGCGGTGCTGTTCAGCGTCTCCGAACGCCCCGTCCACGAGGCCCTCGGCCTCTGGCGCGAGGAACGGTTCGACCGGCAGGGGTAGGCGTTCAGCGCTCCGTCGGGGTCTCGCCGAGGGCGGGGCCATACTTCGCCAGCACGTCCTCCCGCAACCCCCGGTACCGGTCGTTGTGCGGCGGCGCCCAGTCGTCGCGGGGCCGGAGGCGTCCGTCCAGCATGCGGCGTGGCGCCGCGGAGCACCATTCGAGCGCATGATGCCCCGCCCATAGCGGACCACCCTTGGCGTCTTCCATCAGCGCCTTGTCGCCGCCCATCAGCTCGTTGCCCCGCGGATGTCCGCCCTTCAGCCGGTTGGTCGCGATCCGTCCGATAATCCGCCAGGTCTTGCGGATGAGAGCGCGCAGCGGCTCCTCCTCGGGGTCGTCCCGCCGAATCGTGCCGGTAATAAAGCCGGCGCTCAGGGTAGGCGGATCCCAGGCCCATCGCCGCGGGTAAAATTCGGGGCTCCAGTCCCATACGGACGGATCAAAATTAAGCATCAGGCGGGGCCAGTCGGGGAAATAGCGATAGCCGTCCTCTCCGGTCGTTCGCACATCCGGCGCCCAGCCTTCCGGCGGCACGATGATCGCTGTGATCCGGCTGTGGCGGCCCTCGGGCACGGAGCCGTAGATCGGCGTTTCGCCCCGCCACCGGCTATGGCCGACAAACCGGACGGTCGGATACTCCTGCCGCAGCGCCTCGGAGAAGATGGCGTCGTCCACGGGGGAAAAGATGATATCCCGATTGCGGTGGCTGAACCGCGACTTCGCCGGCGGCGCCCGCCGGCGCGGCTTGAGCAGCGCCCGCAGCTCCGCTTCCTCGGGGGAGCCCATCTTCGGCAGATCAGACACGGAGCCGCCCGGAGAGGAATGGAGCTCCGCTCATTGGGGCGGAGTTCCCTAAGAGATGGAGCAAGTTAGGGGCATAGCGGCCACGTCTATGAGATGCTCCCAGAAACTGCCGAATTACCGCGGTTTCATTGATAGTTCAACAGGGGTTGGATGCCATTGCCTTTATTTCTTTGGCTGCCGCCGTCCGGACCTTTTCACCATTCTGCTCTTGGGAACCAGGTAGACAGTGATCCCGAGCCGGCGAAGGCTTTCGGCCGCTTGCAGTTCCTTGTCGGTGGGGTTCCCGTCCTTATCGGCATCCACCGTCTGGATCGCTACGAGACGGCCGTTGGGGGTTCCGTACAGCAGGTCCGGAAGCCGCGAACCCGGCCGACTGTCGCCAAGACGGCGGCCGAAGTCATCTTCGGCCCCGCCGGGCCCCGGAATCGCTTTCTCCTTCTTCTTTTGTAGCTGCTCTATCGGAGGAATATCGCCATCCAGATCAATTAGTCCGAGTTTATATCCGCCACCCAGGTGGACCCAGTCTCGGTGCTGCCGTTGGATCGCAATCTGCGCATTCAGAGTGTCGAGTTCGGTTTCTTTCTTGCTCCGGTTGGCGTGGAGGATTGTCGCCTGCGGGAGGCTGTCCGACAGATCCGGGAAGATGAAGATCGCCGGCTTTGCGGGAACCTTCAGCGGAAACTCCGTCCGGTCTGGCATCTTCGGTCCGTCCGCGGGAAATGTCTCAATGTTGTGCTTCGGATTGCGGCTGTCGGCAGGGTAGGGAGGAGGCGAGGAGGGCGGCGGGTTCTGGATGATTTCGTATTTCGGTCCTTGCTTTTTCCCCGCCTCGATCGCGGCCTGTCCGGCGGCGCCGCCAGCGGCGATGCCGATGCCGCGCGCTAGATGCGGAGCGGCAGTCCGCGCCATGATCCCCAGAAGCGGCGGCACCGCCGCCAGCAGCAGCGGTGCGACGGCCACCTGTGTCTCGCCCGGTCGCAGCCTCTTGCCGTTCGGCAGGGTCTTCTGCCGGGTGCGCTGCGTCGCGACCGCACGGCGCAGGGCATCGACGGTCTTGCCGTCGGGGTCGATGCGGCCGTCCGGGTGGAGGCCGGTTTCGTGCTGTAGGCCCCGGATCGCGTCGACCAGCTTCGCGTCGATATAGGGCGGTGGCGGGCGGGTGCGGTCGTAGGGGTAGCGACCGAGTGCGCCGAAGGCGCGCTTGGCCACGGCGACGGCCTCGGGATCGTTCTCGCCGCCCTCGCCGACCGAGCCGCGCGGCCGGATCTGCTCGGGCGACGGGCCGGGGTCCAAGCCTTCGCCGCTCCGCGCGGCGACCAGGTTGCGCTCCGTCTCGCCGCCCGGAAGCAGCGTGCCGTCCTCGATCAGCCCGCGCTCCTTCTGGAACCTGCGGAGCGCGGCGTCGAATTCGGCGTCGATGTCATCGCCCAGCCCTTCCGGCCGCGGCTTGTAGAGCCCCATGTCGCGCAGCATGCGCTTCGTCGCGATCACGTCCTCGGGCCGGTTGTCGAGATCGCCGGCGCCGACCGCGCCGTGAAGGAACCGTTTCGGATTGGTGCGTGCCATCGTTTTCTCCCCGCCGCGCGCAAACGAAAACGGCCGCCCGCGGAAAGGCGGGCGGCCGTCGGAAACGAAAACCGCGCCCGGGCGGGCGCGGTTGGATCATGCTAGGAAAGAATACTTATATCCTGTCCCGCCGTCAAGAACAAAGCAAGAACATTATTATTCCGAGCATGGCAGAAACCGGTTGCCCCGTCGCGCCGCCCGCCCGGTTCCGTGCGGTTGCGCGAGGCGGGCGAAGGTGCAAGCATGCGGCATGGTTGGCGCCCGGCGGCGGACGCTCGCTGCCGGGTCGCGCCAGGGCTCACCAACAGACAGGAAGGTCAAGATGCGCGTAGGTTACATAGGCGCGGTCGGTGCCGTTTTCGGCATGGCCGCGGCCGCGTTTTCGGGCGCCGCCAGCGCGGACGCCGTCGCCGATTTTTACAAGGGCAAGAACGTCTCCATCGTCATCGGTTACGCGCCGGG
>WHUE01000088.1 GCA_009377375.1 Alphaproteobacteria bacterium
TGGAAAACGAGGATATGAAACTACATCATATCGAAGGGATTTTTTATTTGTTCTCCCTTCGCGAGCAGGCACCCTTCGCACTTTCCCCTCAGCATGCGCACCTCTTCGCCGAAAAACTGCTGAGCCGGCTCAGTGCGGCGGTGCGGTCGCAGAAAAATTTAAGCCGGCTTGTTACTCAGTCTCTGCGCGCTTATGCGGGGCTGATGCGGTATCGCCTGATCGAGCCCCGGTTCATGACCCCCGATGATCCGGCCCTTTACGAAAAGCAAAGTCAGGTCCTCGAACAGCTTCTTCAACGCGCCGGAACAGAGAAAAAGGCTGGCCATGTGAAGCTGATCGAGAGCGTTATCGAGTGGTCAGAAAAGGGTGGCGGCGACCCTACGATATTGCAGTGGGATGACGACGATGAAAACGCCGGCGACGGTGATCGATGAACCGCAAGCTCAAATGGCAGTGGCTCGGTTCCGTCGCGCGTTGGCTGCTGGTGCGGCTGGCGTTCCCGGGTCTGCAAAATTGTGGTCGAGGAGATCGCTCGTCTTGCGCTTGCCGCAGCGCTCGACGCCGAGCGGCGGATCTATAATGCCATATGGCAAAGTTTTTCCGGCCCCATTCGCCTGCTGATGAACAACAAATACGTCTTCAATCCGTTCTGGCAGCACCACAATGGAATTGAGGGATTTGAGGATTGGGAGGACAGGTTCGCGGCATCGACGCGGCGTTTCACTCAAGCTTTGCGAGATCAAGACAGTGCGCTCATCCTGAGCTTCGTGTTCAACCGGCTGTATGTGGTGCGTAACCAGCTCATACACGGGGGCTCCACCTGGAACAGCGCAGTAAATCGCAACCAAGTGCGCGACAGCGCCGCCATCCTGGGCTTTTTAATGCCAATTTTCGTGGATATCATGATGGACGATCCACAAGCGGATTGGGGGCGGCCTTTCTATCCCGTTGTCGGTTAGGCGCCTTAAATCACGTTGTCGGCTTCTTGATGATGCAGGCGCGTCGACACGATGCATAATACGTGGGGCAAATTCGAAACTGTCGGCGCGCGCTTTCTGCGAGCTTCAGCTGCTGACGTGGTCCCCGAGATCCCAACCCGGCTTTGGCCTGATTCACCGATGACAGCAGCAGGCTACTCCCGCGACCTTGGGCGCAGATTAATCAGCCACCGAGCGATAGAACTTCCGGTCATGCAAGACGCTCAATGAGATGGCTTTGGTGGTGGACGAGTCACCCCCGCTGACCCGCCCCCACGGTAAGTACCACGGGCATTGTGAGACCAAATTGGCTTGAGCCGCAAGGAGGCTGACCTTAGCCTTTGCGGATGAGAAACGGTATGGTCAGCCAAAGGTGATCGTGACGGACCGGCTTCGGTCGTACCGGGCGGCGAATCGGGAATGGCGCCGATCGGGAATGTGGCCGCTGGCTGAACAACCGAGCCGAAAATTCACATCAGCCGTTCCGGCGAAGGGAGGGCGCGATGTCGAAATTCAGGGACATCAAAACCCTGCAGAAGTTTGCATCCGCTCACGCCTCGATCCGCAACCACTTCAATCTCGACCGTCACCTCAACCGCCGCGAGACTTTCAAGCAGAACCGCTCCGCGGCGCTGGCCAAGTGGCGTCAAATGGCGGCCTGACGCTGACGTCGTCCATCAATTCGGAGACCAGTTCGTATTAGACTGACACCATCCGACCGCGTCTTCGTACGGCGCTGATGTGGCGGTTACTTCTGCGCCACGATCTTCTTCAGTATCGCCGCGGTTTCCGGCTCGACCTTGTTGAGCCGCTCCAGAAGCCGTGTGCCGCGTTCAGAGTCCACCATGTCCGGCGGCAGGCCGTTGATCCGGGTGTATTCCTTCAGGAACCTCTCGTCACCGGCGAGACCGGCAATGGCCGCGCGCAGTTCGTCGACCGCCTGGCGCGGTGCCGCAGTCTGCAAGAGCACGGCGCGCAGCATCGCGGAGCCGAGATCGTTGATCAACTGGAATGCATTCCACACCGGACCGGAGGGCGGCTCGCCGCGGAGCTTCACATAATAGTCGTGGAAGCTTGGGATGCCCATCGCCTCGATCTCCTTCACAGCGTAGTAACCGCCGCCTTCCCGGCTCATCGGGAAATAGAAGAACGGCATGGCGACGCCGGTGGCCACGAGGTTCGGCTTCACCTGGCTGATGTAGCCGGACACCGAGGTGGCGGCGAAGTTAGCCTCCTTCTGGGCGATCGCCTGCAGCACCTTGTTCGCGCCGCGGAAGCCGGTGATCATTTGGTACTTCACGCCGAGCAGGTCCAGCGAGAACTTGAGGCGGATGTCCTGCACGGCGGTCGGGTTATAGCCTGCCGCGAAAACGGTCTGGGCTTTGGCGAGGTCGGCGTTGCTGGTCATGCCGGGCGGAATGTCGCGGCGTCCGTAGGCGAGGTTCACCTCCGCCGCGCCACCGATATAGATAAATTTGTCGTATGTGACCTTCAGCGCCGCGTGGCCAATTATCGGCGCGACGACGTTGACCACGCAGAAGCAGGCGGTCAACCCGTCCGGCTTGACCGCGCCGCTGCCGAGATAGCTGAGTCCCACCAGCCCGCCGGCACCCGGCCGGTTGGCTACAATCACCGTGGGCTCCCCCTTCAGGTAGCGGGGCAGGTGACGTGCAAACACGCGGCCCGCGACGTCCGTGGTGCCGCCCGCCGCATAGTTCACCATCAGCGTGAGGGTCTTGCCTTCGTAGAACTGGGCGCGGGCAGGCGAAGCCGCCGCCGCAGCAGCGATGCAAAGGACGGAAATACCGAGTACGCGTAGCAAAATCGACATCACAGCCTCCCTGGAAAGTTTCGCTTCCGTATCGAGTTTTTTCATTATGGCCGGGGCCTACTTTTATGAGGCCCTTCTCGTTCATTCGCTCCTTCTCTCCGTGTCTTCGGCGGATCGCTGGCCGCCGGTAGCTAACGCTTCGGAATCTTCGGGCAGATTGTGTTCAGCAGGGTCTCTCGGCTGTCGACGTTGCCCAGCTGGTCGAGATTTGCGATGACCTTGTGCAGCGTTTCCAGCATTGCCGCGAAGTCGTCGTCGTCGATCCCCGCGCGCGCATGCCGGTTAATGATCCGCCCGGACAGCGAAAGAGTCTCGATCAGCTCAATCGCCGCCGCCGTCAGTGACAGGTTTACCTTGCGGCGGTCCTCGCGATCCCGCGCGCGCCGGATCAGTCCGCGCTCCACCATCGACTGGATGATCGCTGTCGAAGAAGCCTTCTTGACGCCTGCACGCTCCGACAGTTCGACCGGCGTCAGTTGCCCGTCCCTTAGCAGCAGCCACAGGTGCCGCCACTGGGAATAGGTGAGCCCGTACTCGCCCAGCGCCGCCTGGAAGTTGCGCTGGTAGCTCATGAACGCCTCGCGCAGAAGCAGCCCGAGACCGGTTTCGGGAATCCGGCGAGTTCCTTCGTGTTCTGCCTTGCGGGTCCGGTCCTTGCCGGTGGCCATACAGCGTACGTGCTCCAAAAGCCGTCTGATAGGCAGATAATAAGGGTAACCGACGGTCTTGTCATCGGATCGTATGGGTGCCAGACTATAATTATGGGGTAAGGCAGTCAGGAGGCGGGACGATGGCGGAAATGTTCGTTGGAAAGGCGTCGGACTTCGCGGATCGAGGCCGCAAGGTGGTCGCCCACGGCAATACCGAAATCGGGATCTTCCGAATCGGGGATGCCTTCTATGCCTATGACAATAACTGCGTCCACCAGGGCGGCCCCGTATGCCAGGGCCGGATAATCCCGCGGGTGGAGGAGGTCCTTGACGACGACCGGACCAGCCAGGGGCTCCGCTTCTCGGAGGACTGCATCAACATCGTCTGCCCCTGGCACGGCTACGAGTACGACCTGCGGACAGGCCGTCACCAGGGGGATGCCAGGCTCCGGCTGAGGCCTTACGAGGTCAAGCTGGACGGCGACGACGTTTACGTCGTTGTCGACGCCACAGCCTAACCAAGGGAAGGTTCGACATGGATACGCATCAGGGCGTCGCTCCGCCGGTTCCGCTGCAGGAGATTGATGTCCATACCGATACCCGGCAGATTCTTGAGCGCGAGAACCGCCGCATCGGGCGGGAGCAGCTTGCAGACCTCTATATTGTCGACGTGGATTCCCATCACACGGAAACCGAGTCCTGGACCAACATCCTCGAATACATCGAGGATCCCGTCGTGCGCGAGAACGCGCTGACGGTCCAGAAGGTGCGGGCGGGCAACGCCTATATGTATTCGCCGGGGGGCGGTGTGGCGCACCAGGACGTGGCGGGCCGCATCCTTCACCAAGCGTCGCGGCGCGAGAAGGTGGAGGAAACCGACGTTCACCGGGACGTGGTGCTGGCGCGCCGCGCGATGGACAGCATGGGCATCGACTGCACCATCCTGTTTCCGACGCCGTTGCTGGCGCTGGCAGAGCATCCGCAGCTCGAGATCATGGTACAACTCGGCAAGGCCTATACGCGCTTCGTCACCGAGGTGCTGCTGCCGCAGGAAAACCGGCTAAAGACCGTCGTGTTCCTGCCCCTCGCAGATCCGCGGGAATCGCTGAAGATTGTCCGCCGATTCGCGGAGACGCCGGGCGTGGTCGGGTTCATGGTGACAGGGCAGACGCCCAAGCCGGTGCACAACAACGAACTCATGCCTGTCTACGCTGAACTGGAGGAACGTGGCCTGCCGCTGGTGTTCCATGCCGGGTTCAACTGGAACGATCCGTCGATGCGGCTGATGAACCGCTTCGTGGGCATGCATGCCCTGTCATTTGTGATCTGCAACATGGTCCACATGACCAACTGGGTCGTGAACGGCATGCAGGAGCGGTTCCCGAAGCTGAAGGTCGTGTGGGTGGAGTCGGGACTGGCCTGGGTGCCGTTCCTGATGCAGCGGCTGGACAACGAGTTCCTGATGCGGCCGTCGGAGGCGCCGATGCTGAAACGTCCGCCGAGCGAGTACATGCGCGACATGTACTTCGCGTCGCAGCCAATGGAGCGCACGGACATGGAGGCGCTCAGGAACACGATGCGCATGATCAATGCGGAGAACCAGCTGCTCTACTCTTCGGACTGGCCGCACTGGGACTTCGACGCGCCTAGCGTGATCTACGACCTGCCGTTCCTGTCGGAACAGGCGAAGCGCAATATTCTCGGCCTCAACGCGAAGCGGATTTTCAATCTGTAGCCGGTTACGCAGGGCGGAACGCGTGCTCCGCCGGGTGCAGCACCCAGAGCGGCCGCGCCGCCGGGTCCCGCGCATAGGCATTGTTAAAGCAACATGACTTGAAGCGGGGAAGCGCTGAACAGCCTCATGATTGCTACTCCTTGGGTTTGTTGCGCGGAACACAGTCTGCCTGACGGGCCGACTGAAAGTATACGCTCGCGCGATGAGTTGTTGCAGCCATTGAGTGTTCTGCTCTCCACCACAGCAGCTTTGGCAGCACAGCGCCGCTTAGGACGAAACCTATTGGCGGCGAAGGTTGTTCCCGACAGAGTGAAGTGGATACGTTATGAAAGCGCAGGGGGGACAGATCTGCTCTGCCGGTTGCGGAGTTGGTTGGTCATCCAATCGGACATCAACCTCTTCCAATCCGTTCCAACGCACTGCGGGCTCTACGGCGCTTTTTCCAGCGCCTGCGTCATCGTCCTCCGGCGGGAAAAGATCCACATCAGCGCCAACAGGCACAGCACTACGGCGGCCGCAGACACGGCTATGCGGATGCCGATGATTTCCGCCGCCGCACCTATGGCCAGCGCACCTACGGCCGGCGCGCCTCGATGCAGCATCCCGTAGAGCGCCATCACCCGACCTCGCATCGCTCCCTCGACGGCGTGCTGCATCAGCGTCTGCGTGCCGGTGCCGCTGACTGTGACCGCAGCGCCGGCAAAGAAGGCGCCGATGAGCCCCAGCCAGAGGAACGGCGTGGCGCACATGACGATTACCCCGCCCGCCCCCACTACCAGGGCCGCCAGAGTTATGCCCGACAGGCCGTCGATGCGGCCGCGAAACGCGAGCCAGACAGCCGCCGTCACCGCACCCGCGCCCCCGGCCGCGGCGAGCATGGCGAACCCTTCGACTCCCGCGTTGAACAGCTTGTCGGAAAGCGCCGGCAGGAACTCCAGGAAAGGTTTTACGCCGACTGCCACGGCGGTCAGAACGACGAGGAGTGGGCCTATACCCGCATGCGCTGATGCATAGCGGATACCGTCCAACGTCTGCGAAAGGATGTTGCCGGTCCGGTGGTCCCGTTCGTGATGCAGCATCCGCGCGAAGAGAAGGCAGACGACGAAAAACGTGAAGCAGAAGCCGTTCAGCAGGAACGCGGTCCCGGCGTCCCATCTTGCGATCATGGCGGCCGCAATCATCGGTCCTACCACCCGCGCGGAATTGTAAATAGCGGCGTCGTTGGCCAAAGCTGCGGGAACGTGGCGCGGTTCCATCAAGTTGGGGACCACCGACAGCCGGGCAGCGGTGGCGAAGGCCATGGCGACTCCAAGATAGAGACTGAGCGCAAACAGCCACCATATGTCCTCCGGCTCGGTCAACTTGCCGGTGAACACCATCCAGGCCAAAACGAATGCCTGCAGTCCTGCAGCGGCCTGGCTGATCCGCGCCATGTTGAGCCGGTTCACGCGGTCGGCCAGCGCGCCCGCCAGCGGTGTGATGACCACAGTGGGAAAAAGGTCCGCGAATGCGATCAGACCAAGCCAGAATTCCGACTCGGTGAGCTCCCAGGCGAGCCAGAAAAGCGCGACCCGTTGCGCCCACATGCCGAATAGCGATACCGCCGCGCCGCCCATGTACCAGGCGAAGTTCCGCTGCTTCCAGACGTCAAGTGCTGTAGCGAAGGAGCCGGATAATGCCATTTCAAAGAACGGGAATGAGAGACAGAGCATGCCGACGATCGGTGAAGAGGCGTCGCACGCGACGCAGAGTATTCTTCACCCGCCACGTCGGCAAATCGGGGCGGACGGACGACCTGCCTCGGCCTGGAAACGCCAACTGTCGCCTGGTTCATGCTCCCGGAAGCCGCTTCCATGAGCAACACGAATCCGTCTCGTGCTCATGAAACGTCTGAACCGACACGCGCCGCGCGCACGCTCCCGCACGAGGGGTGGGCCAGCACCCCTACGGCCCGGCGGCTGGCAGCCTCAACAGGGGTTGGCAACAGCTGGCCAACGGGTCAGGATAAAAAGCCGTACCCACCGACCGGCTGATCGCGCCCGCTTGGCGCATCCTCCGGTCCCAACGGAAGGGAAGCCTGTATGGCGGCCTGTTCACCGAAAGGGAGGACGGCATGAAACGATCCAGTTTTTTCACACCGGGTACACTGGCGTTGGCTGCGGTGCTCGGGTTTGCCTCCGGACCCGCGGTAGGCGCCGATGAGCCTTTCTTCAAGGACAAAACTGTTACAGTCGTCGTGCCGGTGGGCTCCGGCGGCACTTATCATCTCTACGCACAGATCGTCAGCCGTCACCTGGGCAAGCATGTTCCAGGCGAGCCGAAGGTGATCCTACAGAACAGGCCCGGCGGCGGCGGCGCCACCTCGGCCGCTTACGTGCAGAACGTTGCGCCGAAGGACGGCACGGTGATCGGCAAAATCGTGCCCGGCATGCTGACCCACCCCCTGGTGCGGAGCAACACGAACTATGATGCCACGAAATTCCAGTACCTGGGCGCGATTGCGGCGCGTGATTTCACGATCGTGACCTGGCATACCGCGCCGGTGAAGACGTGGCAGGATCTGAAGAGCACAGAGGTCGTATTCGGGGCGACGGGACGCGCGGCCTCGAGCTACGTCATTCCGGCCTTCCTCAACGGCGTGCTGGGGACAAAGATCAAGATCGTCACCGGCTACAAAAGTGGAGGGGCCCTCAATCTCGCCATGGAGCGCGGCGAGACGCAGGGCCGCGGAAACTTCTATTCCGGCTTCACCGGTGTTCGCCCCGACTGGATCCGCGACAACAAGATCCGCTTCCTGCTGACGTTGGGCCCGAAGAATCCGAAGCTGGACGGGGTGCCCCGCGTGCGCGACCTGCTGAAGCTGGGCAGTATGGAGATGAAGACCTTCGACCTGCTGGAAGCGAGCTTCAACCTTGGTCAGGCGTTCTACCTCGCCCCCGGCGTTCCGAAGGAGCGCGTCGATGTGATGCGTGAGGCGTTCTGGAGCGCGATGCAGGATCCGGAGGTCAAGGCCGAGTGCGAGAAGCGGCGTGTGGATTACGCTCCTCTTTCCGCCAAGGAACTGGAGCGCATCGTCGCCGACGGGATGAAGCCGGCCGAAGATCCTGCAGTGGTGGAGCGGTTTCGCGAGCTGATGGGTGCGGGGAAATCCTGATCCTGCGAGCGAACTAGGCGAGAGCCGGGGAGCGCGACACATTTTGCCGTAGCTCAGGCAAGCGGAAACGCAAATGAATGGAGAACCTCGTGGTCGAACGCATATGGGACAGCTTTTTGACTGAACGTGACAAGCAGGTCTTCGCAGAGGGAGGGTTCGGCGCGAAGGCCGGCGGTGGCAAGAGACCCGCGCTGCTGGTTATTGACGTGAACTATGCCTTCTGTGGTGAGAGGCCGGAGCCGATCCTGGAGTCCATCAGGAAGTGGCGGACCTCTTGCGGCGAAGAGGCGTGGGCGGCGCTGCCGGCAATCCGAACACTGATCGACAAATGCCACGAGAAGCGGATACCGGTAATCTACACGACCGGTACGATCCGGAGCGACGGCTGGGACAAGGGAAGCTGGGCATGGAAATCTTCACGCTCCGACGAGGATGTCTCGACCGCAGCGCCGCCAGCACGCGACAGCAATCGCGACGGCAACGATATCATGGACGAAATCGCTCCCCAGCCGCAGGATATCGTGATCCAGAAGCTGAAGCCGAGCGCATTCTTCGGCACGCCGCTGATGGCGTTCCTGAACGACCTCGGCGCGGACTCGCTGGTTGTCGCCGGCACCACTACGTCGGGCTGCGTGCGCGCCTCGGTCTTGGACGCCTTCAGCAGCAATCTGCGCTGCCTTATAGTCGAGGAAGCGTGCTTTATAGTCGAGGAAGCGTGCTTTGATCGTTCTCAGGCGTCGCATGCCATCAACCTCTGCGATATGCACGCCAAGTACGGCGACGTTGTGCCACTGAACGAGGCGACCGCATACCTGGAGTCTGTCGAGGCCGAGTACAACCTGCCGGCCGGTAGGCCTCTCGACGGCACTGTCGGACCGTTGTGAGCCGCACTCCGCGCGAGACGCTGAAATCCGTGCGATGGCTCTTCGTGCCGGCGCCGCGGTCTCCAGAGCTGCGATTCGGCTAGCAGCCTGGCTCCGGGAGCGCAGATCGGCGCAGCGGTGAGGTCAGCTGAAGTAAGTCGATTGCGGCTTCGTCGCCTGTTTGGCCGTGGGTCGGTCGAGGCCGGAGGCAATCCGGCCCCGACGGCTCGGAGTCGGTCGCCTATTCAATCAGCTGCCGGGTTTTTTCAACTATGTTGGCGGGTGCGTTGATGGTCTTCATCACCAGCTCCTCCACTTCCGCCTTCAGGCGAGGTTCGAAGTCCAGCTTTCGCTTCTTTACACCAGCAATGAAGTCCGCGTCCTTGACCATGGCTTCGAATGCCACCCGTAGAGCCTCCACGCGCGGCTGCGGCACCTCAGGCGGCGCGATGAATACGCGTCCCAGCGTAGAACCGGAGCCGATGAGCTCGAAGATGCGCCGTGCCTCGTCGGTTGTCGCCAGGTCGATCAGCCGCGGGACGTCCGGAAGATCGAAATTCTTGTGAAGCCCACTCTGCGCGATCAGGACGACGCGTTTCTCCTCGATCCAGCTGGGGAGCCCGCCGCGGATACCCTCCCATGCGGCCGCCCTCCCGTGGATTTCTCCGTTTTCCATGGCGACATGGATCTCGCCGGTGCCGGGATAGCCGGTGATGACCTTGAATTTCGTGCCGAGAAGGGCATTCATCAGGACCGGCGTGATGTAGGTCTCTGAACTCTTTCCGGTAGAGCCCATAACGGTCGGAATTTTCTGAAGACCCTCGATCGTGGTCGCGGGCGCGGTGTGCCACATGGCGACGACGCTGTTGATCGGCCCGGTGCTGATCAGCCAGTTGAAGCGGCGAACGTCGTACCTGACATTCGACCGGCCTATTGCCTGCTCGACGGCCACGTATTTGAGAAGGAGGCCGATGACCGAGCCGTCTTGGGGCGCGGCGTTATAGAGGTAGTTCGCTGCCTTCGCGCCGCCTGCGCCCGGCATCGCCTGAAAGATAAGTGAAGGTGCGCCTGGAATAAATCTCCCGAGGTGCTCGGCCACCAGACGTCCCCAGAACCCGTACGACCCTGCCGCGCCCGCCGACCCGATGAGCGTGATGGTCTTGCCGGCGTAGTACTCTCCTACTTCATCCGCTGACGTCGCAGTCGACGCGAGCAGCGTGCCGGCGGTCATCACAATTAGGCAGAAACTGTGCAGCTTCTTCATGATTGCCTCCCTGATTTTTCAGATGATCTTTTCCTGCTCTTAAGAGAAAGCTTAACACCCCGGATCAATGGCCCATAGCGGGGGAAATCGACCGGACGGGGGAGTCGCTGCGGCTGGAACGCTCGGGCCGCTCGGTGGAGCCGGTTGGGTTAAGTGCCTTACTTCGCGGCTTCGTCGTAGTAATGGATCTCGTAGAGGAGACAGCCCCGCTCGGATTTGAACGGGCCGTGCGGCGTCCCCGGCGGCCGGCAGGCATAGGTGGGCGCGGCGAACGACTCCCCGCCCCGGCCTTCCGCGTCGTTGCCGACGATCAGGTCGCCTTCGAACAGAAACACCTCTTCCCAATGGTCGTGGAGGAAAGGTTCGGTCGAATAGGCGCCGGGGTCGAACCGCAGAAGCCGCGTGCGGCTTCCCGTCTTGTTCCTTTCGTCCAAGTCGCTGGCCAGGACTTTCTGCCGGATTCCGGCGGGGTATCCCGGCGGAATCTCCCAGCCCTCGTCCATCGCGAGCCGGACGAATTCCAGATGGGGCTTGTTCATGGGCATGTGACGACCTCCTGAAGAACGCGGGTTGCCGCGCGGCGCACGCGTCGTGCAGCGGCCTTCCGATAGCGGTTACTGTATAGCCAGTTTCAGCACCTCGTAACGGTGTTCGATTTTCCGCTTCAGAACGGGATCCTCGAGCGCGAACTCGAACGAGCCGGTGGGGCGGACACCGCCTATCGCGGGCAGCGTGCCGCAGAACATTAGCGTGCCCTCGTCGAGCGTTCCGGCTTCCGACCAGCGCGCCAGCAGATCCGCCGGCGTCAGCATGGCGGATACGGCGCCGTCCTGGTATGGCGTCCGCGCTCCGTTCTCCTCCACCCACGAGCGCAGGATCAGCCGGTCCCAGTGCGGCACGACCTCCTCGAAATCCCAGAAGACCGGAGCGAGCGGCTTTTCGCACATCTGCTTCGAAACGGTGACGTTGTAGGTTTCCGCTGCTCGGTCGGTGTGATCCGACCCGACCCCCACCCAGAGACGCGAGCCCGTCCCGAGCAGCACGAACTCCACCTCGCCGCCCGAATTTTCGCCGACGACCTCGATGGTGGAGGCACAGGTCAGGCGCGATGCGGACGCACGATAGAAAACAGGCGTCGTCGGCGGGCGCGGCACGCCAAGATTTTCCAGCTCGCGGATGTGGCTTTCCACCAGATCCGGATCGCGACCGGTCCATCCCGCGATGACCAGCCGGTTCACGGCGACGTTGTTCTGCGTCCTGTCATCGCCCCTGACGAATGTCAGTGACAGCGAATTTTGCATCATGATCCTTCCCATCCGTTCCGCCGGATGCGGCCGGTTTTCGGCGCCTAGATCGAAAACCCGCCGAGCTTCGTTTCCAGGTATTCGTGCAGCCCCTCATGGCCGCCTTCGCGGCCCAGCCCCGACTGCTTCATGCCGCCGAAGGGCGCGGCCGCCGCGGTGGGATTGATGTCGTTGATGCCGACGATGCCGAACCGCAGCCCCTCGAACAGCCGCATCGCGGCCCTGAGGTCGTTGGTGTAGACGTATGAGGCGAGCCCGTAGGCGGTGTCGTTCGCCATCGCCAGCACGTCGTCGCCGTCGTCGAAGGCGATGACCGGCGCGACCGGGCCGAACGTCTCCTCGCGGTAGATCAGCATCTCGGGCGTCACGTCGGCCAGCACGGTGGGCGCGTAGAAATGTCCGCGCGCCAGCGCGCCCTCCATCAGCCGGTGGCCGCCGCACAGAACCCGCGCTCCGCGTGCCGCCGCATCCGCGACCTGGCGTTCCACCTTGGCCACCGCGGCCTCGCCGACCAGCGGGCCGATGGCGATGCCGTCCTCCATCCCGTTTCCGGCGCGCATCCGCTCGACCCGGCCGGTCAGCGTCTCGAGGAAGGGCTCGACGATGTCACGGTGGACGAACATCCGGTTCGGGCTGATACAGGCCTGGCCGGTGTTGAGGAACTTCACCAGCGCCGCGCCCTTGGCCGCGTGCTCCGGATCGGCATCCTTCAGCACGATGAACGGTGCATGTCCACCGAGCTCCATCGAGACGCGCTTCAGGCTCTCCGCGGCTCCCCGCGCAAGCCGCTTGCCGACGGCGGTGGAGCCGGTGAAGGTCAGCTTGCGCACGAGCGGGTTTTCCAGGAACTCCTCGCCGACGGGCGCGGGGTCGGAGGCCGTGACCAGGTTGGCGACGCCCGCCGGCAGCCCGGCTTCCTCGAGGATCCTGAACACCTCCATCGCGCTCAGCGGCGTCGCCTCCGCCGGCTTGAGCACGACGGTGCAGCCGACGGCGAGCGCAGGCGCGACCTTGCGGGTAATCATCGAGGACGGGTAGTTCCACGGCGTGATCGCAGCCACCACTCCGACCGGCTGGTGCGCCACGATGAAGCGCTGGTCGCCGCGCGGCGCCGGGATGGTTTCGCCATAGACCCGCTTCGCCTCCTCGGCGTACCAGAGCAGGAAATCGGCGGCGTACTGCACCTCGTTGGCCGCGGCCCTGAGCGGCTTGCCCTGCTCCGCCGTCATGGTGCGGGCGAGGTCTACCTTGCGGGCGATCATCAGCTCCCACGCCCGGTACAGGATGCGCGAGCGGTCGTAGGCGGTCATCCCGGCCCAGCCGGCGAATGCCGCGTCGGCGGCGGCGATGGCGCGCGCGGCGTCCGCCCGTCCGCCGTCCGGCACGTCGGCGATCTTCTCGCCGGTCGCCGGGTTGGCTACGAGAAACGCACGGCCGCCTTCGGCCGCGCACCACGCGCCATCGATGAACATGAACCCTGCCTCTTTCGGGGGTGTCGGACGGGCCACTTATAGGCGGAATCGGAGCTGTCGCGCCAGAGCCCGGGGTGGCGAAATCCGGTGGAGCATGACGGGGCATGCCATGCGTTGGGCAGACTCGCCCTTCAGATTTCAACGGGCGGTGCCGCTCGGTTGAATCCGGACAGGGCTAACTTATAAGCGGGGGAGGTCACTGTCATTGCTGTTGTCGCTTTGACGGTCGCTGCCGCAGCCGGTGGCGTTTGACGATCCACTATCCGGCCGGCTGAATCCGCGGAGCCGTAAAAGCCCGCACCGGCGGCGGGGAGTCCATCCGTTCGATCTCGACCAGCGCTGTTCCCGCGCATGGACCTTGCCCCAGTCGGGACGTGCCCTTGTCGAGCGTCAGCACATTGGCGTTGCCGTGGGCGCATAAGGGAGCTTCCAGCTGATCCACCGGGTCGTACCACGCTCCGCAGGACAGGCGCACGACGCCCCGGCTCACAGCCTCGCTCACGGCAACGCCTGCGAGGCACGCCCCGCGCTCGTTGAACACCCGAACCACGTCGCCGTCGCTCAGCGCCCGGTCCGCCGCGTCCAGCGGATTCATCCAGATCGCCTCGCGTCCGCCGATCTTGCCGCGCGCGCTTACCGGCCCGCCGTCCATCTGGCTGTGCAGCCGGTGCCGCGGCTGGCTGGAGATCAGATGCAGAGAGTGCTTCGCTGCGTGTCGGGCGCCGAGCCACTCCGCCGGCTCGAGCCAGGCAGGATGGGGCGGGCAGTCATCGTAGCCGAAGCCGGCGATCCGCTCGGAGTAGAGCTCTATGCGACCCGACGGCGTGCGGAGCGGACATGTCTCCGGATCGCCCCGGAACTCGCCGAAGAGAACGTGCTCTTCCTCGCGCGGCGGCACTTCCAGATGCTCCTGGGTCCAGAACGTGTCGAAGTCGGGCAGTGCCATGCTGTTCGTGCGCGCTCCGTCGCTGCAGCGCTGGTAAAGGTGCCGGAGCCATTCCATTTCGTCGCGGTCCTCGGTGAATGTCTCTTCGCAACCGAGCCGCCGCGACAGGTCCCGAAGGATGTCGAAGTCATTCCGCGCCTGACCGACCGGCGGAATTGCCTGCTGCATCGCGATGACGAAGCGGTCGCGGGCTGCCGCGCCGATATCGTTCCGTTCCAGCGACGTGGTCGCGGGCAGCACGATATCCGCGTGGCGCGCCGTGGCCGTCCACCATGGCTCGTGGACGATCACGGTCTCCGGCCGGCCCCAGGCCCGGCGCAGCCGGTTCAGGTCCTGGTGGTGATGGAAGGGATTGCCGCCGGCCCAGTAAACGAGGCGGATGTCCGGATAGGTGCCTGTCTTGCCGTTGAAATCGTATGGCGCGCCGGGGTTCAGGAGGCAATCGGCGATCCGCGCCGCCGGGATGGCCGCGCCGATGGGGTTGCCGCCCATCGGCATGGCGGGTGGCGGAAACGCGGGCGGCGGGTCGCCGACCCCGGCAATCGAGCCGTAGCCGAACCCGAAACCGCCTCCCGGAAGGCCGATCTGGCCAAGCACGGACGCCAGCAGGATGAGCGACCAGTATACCTGTTCGCCGTGATCCGCGCGCTGCATCGACCATGACGCGGTGAGCATGGTGCGCGTCGACGCCATACGGCGCGCGAGGTCGCGGATCGTCTCCGCAGGCACGCCGGTAATCCCGGATGCCCAGGCCGCATCCTTCGGCTGGCCGTCCTGCTCGCCCGTCAGGTAGCTCCGTACACGCTCGAACCCTGTGCAACAGGTGGCGAGGAACTCCCGGTCGTGGAGATCTTCCGCGATCACAGCATGGGTCAGTGCCAGTATCATCGCCGTGTCCGTGCCGGGACGGATGGGGATCCAGGCCGGGGACACTACTTCGGGCCCGTCGTCGCGCAACGGACTTACATTGACGACTTCCACGCCACGTCTCGCCAGCTCCTCGAGCCAGCCGCCGGTGGAATGCGCGGCGCTGCCGCCGAGCGTGACCTGCATGTTCTTGGGGTTGGCGCCGCCGAACAGCACCATCAGCTTCGTGTGCCGGGCAATCGAGGACCACGAGGTCAGCGGGCCGGTGACTGCCTGCGGCGTGCCGACAACGTGCGGCAGGAAGGCGAGCGCCGCGCCGAAGCTGTAATTGGTTGCCTGGTCGACGAATCCGCCGAAGGCCCCGAGGAAGCGCCTCAGCTGTGTCCGGGCATGGTGGAAGATTCCGGCGGAGCCCCAACCCTGGGATCCCCCCATGATGGCTCCGTTGCCGTGATCGCGCCTGACGCGCGCCAGTTCGTCGGCGACCAACTTGAGCGCGCGATCCCAGGAGACAGGCACGAACGGCTCGCGCCCGCGGCTCTCGCTGCCGCCAGGCCCGTTCCTGAGCCAGCCTTCGCGCACCATTGGTCGCGGGATGCGCATGGATGAGTGGACGGCATCCGGAATCGCTTGGATGATCGGGGACGGGTCCGGGTCGTGCTCGAAAGGACGCACGCCCACAATGCGGCCATCCTCGACCTCGGCGAGAAACGCGCCCCAGTGGGCATGATTGGGCACGAGTCGGACGGTCATGGTGCGGGTCGTCCTCAATCAGCTCCAAATGCGATGGCGGCAGCGCCCGTCAGTTGGAGTCGATATTGCGGCGCGTTGCTTCCACCACGTGTTTCGGCGTTTTGCGTACGCGCTCAACCAGCGTCTGGATGTCTTCGCCGGAGACGGGGTTGATCTCGAGCCCGGCCTTCCCGGCGAAGGCCTTGAACGGAGCGGAGGAAAGCGTCGTCATGAACGCCGTGCGCAGCGCCGCGACCCGGTCCTGCGGCACGCCGGGCGCGCCCATGAAGGGGCGTCCCATCGTCTGGCGCGAGAAGACCAGCTCCATCTGCGCCTTTTCCGCCTCGTTGCGGGCGAATTCCGTGACCAGCGGCACGTCGGGCAGGTCGGGATGCTTCACCAGCGCCATCTGCATCAGGATGTTCATGCCACCGGGCTTGACCCAGTCGGGGCGCAGCTTCTTGGCGCTGGTCCACGACCAGCCGCAATTGCCGTCCACCTCGCCGCGCTCCATCGCCATGATCGATTCCTTGGTGCCGGGATAGCCGGAAATCAGCTTGATCCGGGCGCCGAGCAGGTTCTTCGCGAAACGGGCGAAGACCTCGGAGTCCGAGCTCTTGCCCTGGCCTCCGACCACCACCTCGGTCTGTCGGAGCTGCGCGAAGGTCTTCACGGCCGAACGGGCGGCGGTCACGCAGACGCTGACCTCGTTGTTCATGCTGCCGATCCAGGTGAACTCCAGCGGATCGAAGCGCACGCCGGTACCGCCCAGCATGTCGTGCACCGGCGCCCCGCGCGCAATCGTCGCTACCGCGGTCCCGTCCTTCGGCGCCACCGAGTACATCCAGTTGGCGAGCTTGATTGAAGACCCGCCGGGCATGTTCTTGACGATGATGGACGGCTTGCCGGGAACGTGGTCGGCGTAATAGCGGGCCAGAGCGCGGGCATAGGTGTCATAGCCGCCCCCGGTGCTGTAGCCCACGTACACGGTGAGCTGCTTGCCGGCGTAAAACCCGGCAACTTCATCGGCTGCGGCCGGGTTTGCGAACGCCGAGAGCAGAAGTGCAAGTCCCGCAGCGCCGAGTGAACGATTCCATGCAGAAAACATCGAGGCCTCTCCCATTATTCGCCAGAACAGCTATGAATTTTTCCCGATGATAGCCGGACCGGTGGGATTGCTGAAGCGGAAAGCTCCCTCTCCCCCTGAGCGCCGCCGGCCGCTCAGAGGCAGCGTCAACCCTTGTCAGCTCGTGGAGGGCGAGGCGACACCACCCGCGCGTAGCTTCGCCATCGTCGGCGGGTGACGCTCCCTGTGCTCCTCGACGGCCGACTCTCCCGTACGTTCACCAGTATCAACCCCGCTCGGCGCACGACCTCGTCGTCGATCTCGCGGCGCGGTCGGCGGGGCCCGCCGGCTCCCTGACCCTCTTGTTGACGATGGAGATGATGTGCTGCCCCGGCTCCAGCCATTCGCCATAAAGCACGGGAATGTTGGCGTTGGTCGCGCAGCAGATCAGATCAGCGCATTGGGTTGGTATGTGGTGAAGGTTGCCGGCAACCTTTGTCTTCCATCCCCGAATCCCCAGCGCTCATGAACTCCGAGTGTTAGTAGGCGCTGCTGCCGGCGACGGCTCGTCGCCAAAGACGCTACGGCCTCCATATTCATGCGAGCGCGTCCGCTCGTCGGCTATGACCGCCTCAGGAGATGGCACCGATACCTGCCGCTCCAGGCGTCGCGCCTGCCTGCTTACGATCGCCGTTCATGCCCTGCTGAACCACGACCCAATGACAATCGTCGGTGACGATGAAGCCATGTAGGTAGCGTTGAAAGCTGTCCTGAACGGCGGCGCTGTCGACCTTGGCGACAAGCCGGCTCGCTTTTGCGAGCACCGCGCCGTCGATCCCGACGCGATCGCCGACGGCCACCAGGTCGTGCGGCGTTTGGCGGGAATGTCTGCCGCGGCCGCCGCAGACGTGGATGCCGAGCTCGCCGGAGAGCGGCGTAAGGCCTCGTTTCAGCGCGCCGAGCACGCTCGTCGTGATGCCGGACGAATGCCAGTCCATGCCCATGACGGCGCCAAACGACTGAAACCAGAATGGATGAGCGAGCCGGCGAAGCAACTCATCGCGACCATATTCGATGATGACGGCTTCACTGATGACGGCGCCTAGCCGTGTCATCCGCTCGC
>WHUE01000089.1:0-5252 GCA_009377375.1 Alphaproteobacteria bacterium
TCGGTGTCGCCCGTGTTCAGCACGCAGTGCGACAGCTTGAACGGGCGGTCCGGTGCGTGCCCCGCATCCGCGTGTTCCTGCACGCCGGCGATCACCCCGATATTGCGGCCCTCGACGTCCTTGAAGGCAAAGCCGTAGCCGCCTCCCGGGCGGTCGAGCGACATCGGTCCGTCCACCTCGCCCAGCCCCGGCCAGGCCTTGGCGCGCGCATGCAGGGCCTCGATCTCGGCCTCGCCGGGCGCGGCGAAGTTGATGCGGACCAGTTCCGCCTGCGGCCGCTTGTGCAGGGCGAGGATGTACTGCTCCGGCCCCGTGCCGCGCAGGTAGACGACGCCGTCCTCCTTCACCACCGGGGTCAGGTTCCAGACCTCGGAATAGAAACTGGCCGCCGCGTCGACGTCGCGGACTCCGAATTCCACGCTTCTCAGCGCCGTTACCCTCGGTTCAGTCATCTGCCGTCTCCCTCGCTTGCGATCCCCGCTCAGTCCAGCGTGAAGCTGCCGTCGGAGAACTTGACCCTAACGTTGAAGCCGCCCTCGTTCACGTCCCAGGCCTGGATGCGGTAGCTGCGCACCCCGGCCTTGTGGAACGGGTCGGCCTCGGCGATCTTCTTCGCCTCCGCCATGGATTTGGCCCGGACGACGATCATGCCCGGCCCCTCCGGCCTGCCCCTGCCGTCGACGAACGGGCCGGCGGCGAACAGGATGCCCTTGCGCTCGATCTCCAGCTGGTAGTTGATGTGCCGGGTGAAATACTTGCGCCGGTCGCCCTTGCCGGTGGGCTCCGAAAAAATGATGTAGAGCCGCTTGTGCAGCATCTTGCCGTGCAGGGCTTCAACCTGCTTCGCGTTCAGCGCCATGGCCGGATCGTCCTTCCATCGAAATGATCTGGGCGGCGGGGCGGGAAGTTTCCACCCCGGCCCCGCATTTGTGTCTGTGCGGAATGTCAGGTGCGCTCCACGATGTGCAGCCCGCGGTCGCGGTCGATCATGTAGACCAGCCCCTGGGCGTCGTAGCAGACGTCGTTGGTCAGCACCTCCTTGCAGCCCGGCGCCGGGTCGGGCAGGAAATGGCCGGTGACCTCCAGCCGGTACGGGTTGGAGAAGTCCACCAGCCGCAGCCCCTTGCGGAACCACGCCACCGGCACGTCGGTGCCCCGCACCTCCTCCACCGGCTGGTGGCAGCCGGAGCGCAACGGTTCGTTCTTCGTGTCGAGCTGGACGGTCGAGACCGGGACGGGGTTGGTCTCGTCGGTGATGTTGACCATCCACATCATGGCGCCGGGGCTGTCCTTCCACAGCCGCCCCGCGTCCTCGTCCGCCACCAGCATCCACTTCTCGCCCTGGATCTCGTCCGGGACGGGCAGGCAGGTATGGGTGGGGAAGGCGAAGGGCGGGCTCCAGTCGAGCCCGGAGACGAATTTGGGCCTGGACATGTCCTCGATGTCGAGGATCACGAACCCGCCGTGCCAGTAGCTGGTGTAGAGCCGGTTGCCGAGCCGCATCGGGTGATGGCAGCGGAACGCGTCGGCTTCCCAGGTCGGCTCCTCGCCGCCGGCGATGTGCTGGCCGGGATACCACCAGCGGCCGACCTCTTCCGGCTTCGCCGGATCCTTGAGGTCGAGGATCACCACGATGGCGCCGATATAGCCGTCCATCTCGGGCGAGATATAGGCGTAGCGCCCGTCGAAGGTGAAACGGTGGACGCCGCAGCCGGCGCATTCCCAGAAATGGATGTGCTTCGGGTTCTTCGGGTCCGAGACGTCCCACATGTTGAGGCCGCCGCGGAAATCCGGATCGGCGTCGCCGGCATAGGCCTTCCATTCGTAATTGGTGACCATCAGCCCGTCGTGAACGCGCACCTTGTGGGCGTGGACGCCGTTGTGCCGGCAGTTGATCTGGTGGACCTGTCTGGGGTTCTTCGGGTCGCTCACGTCGATGATGGTGGTCCCTTCCGGGCCGACCGTGTGCCCCACGTAGGCGTAGTGGCCGTCGACGATGACCTGCCCGCCGCCGGGCGTGTCGAAATAGGCGACTTCCCTGAAACCCTTCGCATCCGCCATCGGTGCCTCCTGTCCGTTTCGTGCCGCTTTTCGCGCGGCCTCTGATTACACGATTCGCCGGCTCAGCGCATCAGGGCGCGGCAGGCATGGCCGTACATCGCCAGCCGGATCGGCTGGCCGCGCACCACCAGCGAGGACGGGTGCAGCCGGAGCCGCAGCCTGTCGTCGCCGAGCGCGACCTGGCACTCCAGCGCCTCGCCCATGTAGATGACCGCCGAGACCTCGCCCTCGATGGTGTTGTCATGGTCGCTGCGGTCGTCGCGCAAGTGCACGTCCTCCGGCCGCACCACCACCGTCACCTCGCGGCCCGCCGCGGCGTCCGCGGGCAGCACGCAGCGGATTGGACCGCACGCCGTCTGCACCGTGCCGACATGGTGCTCGCCGGCACCGGGCTCGCTCACCGTGCCGTTCAGGAAGTTGGTCTGGCCGATGAAGCTGGCGACGAAGCGGTTGCCGGGCCGCTGGTAGATGTCGGCCGGCGAGGAGGTCTGCGCGATCTCGCCGTGCTCCATCACCGCCACCACGTCCGACATGGTCAGCGCCTCGAGCTGGTCATGGGTGACGTAAACGGTCGTGATGCCCAGCCTTTTCACCAGCTCGCGCAGCTCGAAGCGGGTCTCCTCGCGCAGCTTGGCGTCGAGGTTGCTGAGCGGTTCGTCGAGTAGCAGCACCTTGGGTTCCTTGACCAGCGCGCGGGCCAGCGCGAGACGCTGTTGCTGGCCGCCGGACAGGAACGGGGCGGGGCGGTCTTCCAGCCCGGCGAGCTGCACCAGCGCCAGCGCCCCGGCGACGCGGTCGCGGATCACGCTCCTGGACAGGCGCGGGCGTTCCTCCTGCAGCGGGAAAGCGGCGTTCTGGAACACGGTCATGTGCGGCCAGATCGCGTAGGACTGGAACACCATGCCGATCGGGCGCTTGTGCGGCGCCACGAACCTGTTCTGCGTGGACGAATAGACCGCCTCGCCGTCGATGGAAATCTCGCCTTCGCTCGGCGTTTCCAGCCCGGCGAGGCAGCGCAGCGTCGTCGTCTTGCCGCAGCCGCTCGGCCCCAGCAGGGTGTAGAACTGGCCCTGCTCGACGTCGATGTTTATGCCGCGCACGGCATGCACCGCGCCCTGGTCCGTGTTGTATCGGACGTGAAGATTGCGGATTCGGATCATGATTTGCCAGCCTGTGCGAGGTCGCGGCCGAACCCGATCAGCCGCAGGCCGAGCGTGATGGACGGGACCGCCGTCAGCCTGACGCCGGGTGCGGCGGCCACCTTGCCGTGTTCCCACGCGAAATGGATCGCTTCCTCCCCGCTCCGGCGGCGCACCCTCCCGTGACCGCGCCGCGCACTTTATTATGAACATAATACCGCGCACCGCACAGTGCGCGCATCGCCTCCGGTCAGCCCGCCTTCTCCGGCGGCGGCGATGCAGCGGCCGGCCCCTCGATCAGCGCGTGGAAAACCGCGTGCGCGCGCCGCGCCGTGTCGTCGATCGTCGTCCTGAGCGCGTCGTAATCCGCCGCGCCGCAGGCCCGGGCCAGCAGGGCCCGGCTGCCTTCGGACAAGGCGTTGTTATCGAAGCCTTCGCCGAAGCTCAGCCGCAGCACGCCCTGCACGTTCCGCCACAGATGCATGGCGTCGAGCAGCGCCGCGGTGTCCTCCTCGCCCAGCAGCCCCGCGTCGCGCAGCCGGACCAGCGCATCGGTGGTGTTGGCTGCCAGCACCTCCGGGTGCTCGTGCCCGTGACGGAGCTGCAGGTACTGGGCGACGAATTCGATATCCACCAGCCCGCCACGCAGGTTCTTCACGTCCCAGATATTGGTGGATCCCCGCTCGCGCGCCATGCGCGCGCGCATGTCGGCGACGTCGGTGACCAGCCTGTCGGGATCGCGCTCGCGCGTCAGCGCCCCGCGGAACGTTTCCTCCAGCGCCGCGCGCAGCCCGTCCGGCGCGATCACGACGCGGGCGCGGGTGAGCGCCATGTGCTCCCAGCTCCAGGCGTTGTCACGGTGATACCGCGCCAGCGATTCCAGCGAGCTGGCGATGGGGCCGGCGTTGCCGGACGGGCGCAGCCGCATGTCCACCTCGTACATGGAGCCCTCGCCGGTGGGCGCGGTCAGCGCGCCGATGAAGCGCTGGGCCAGCCGCGTGAAGTACTGGATCGGCACCAGCGGCCTCGCGCCGTCGGAATGGTCCGCGCCCTTTGCGTCATAGACGAACAGCAGATCGAGGTCCGACCCGATGGTCAGCTCGCGCCCGCCCGCCTTGCCGAGCGCCACCACCGCCATGCCGCCGCCGGGAAAGCGGCCGTGACGCTCCGCGAACTCGTCCTCCACCGCCGCCAGCAGGCGTCGCATGGCGGCGTCGGCCAGGTCCGACAGCGGCCGGCCTGCTTCCTCCGGGTGCAGGTGGCCGCGCAGGACATGAACGCCGATCTGGAAGAAGCGATCGTTGACGCGGCGGCACAGGATGGCGATCACGTCCTGCAGGTCGCGGGCCTGGCCGAGCGCGGCGTCGAACTCCTCCGCCAGCGCCGCCGCGTCCGGCGGCTCCTCGAAGAAGTCGGCGGTCAGCACGGCGTCGAACAGGATCGGCTGGCGGCCGAGCGTTTCGGCGAGCCGCGGCGCGCTGCCCATGATCTCCGCTACCAGGGTCAGCAGCGCCGGGTTGCTGTAGAACAGCGAGAACAGCTGCACCCCGGCTGGCAGCCCGGCGAGGAAACGGTCGAAGCCGATCAGCGCGGCGTCGGGGTTGAGCGTCTTCGAGAACGCCTCCAGCAGCGCCGGCATCACCTCGGTCAGCAGCTCGCGCGCCCGCGTGCTGCGCGTCGCCCTGTACCGGCCGGTATGCCATTTGCGCACGATGCCGGAAGCGGCAGACGGCTCCCGGAAGCCGAGCCCCTTCAGCGTCTCCAGCGTGCCGGGATGGTCCTCGCCGCCGGTGAAGACCAGCGTGCCCGGTCCGCCCAGCGAAGGCTCCTCCTCGAACAGCCCGGCATAGTGATCCTCGACGGTGCGCAGCCGGGCGAGCAGCGCGGCGGCGAACGCGTCGGCGTCGGCGAATCCCATGAACACCGCCAGCGCGCGCAGCCGGTCGGAATCTTCCGGCACGGTATGGGTCTGGTGGTCCTCGACCATCTGCAGCCGGTGCTCGACACGCTGTTGTACCTCAGGCACGAGACCAAGGCCTGGTTCGAGATCAC
>WHUE01000089.1:5262-17686 GCA_009377375.1 Alphaproteobacteria bacterium
CAGGAGGAGAAGGAGGCGACCCCGACCGCGGCCGGCCCGCTGGCGTCGGGCCGCAGGGCGACGGTCACCCGGGCCCGGTCGGCGGCCAGCCGCGCCAGCGCCTCGCAGGTGCGCGGGCTCCGCATCTCCGGCTGGCGGCCGCCCCAGATGAGCTGCTGGGTCTGGGCGAAGAACTCGATCTCGCGGATGCCGCCGCGTCCGAGCTTGACGTTGTGGCCCGCGACCGCGACGGCGCCGCCGCCGCGCCGGGCGTTGATCTGGCGCTTGATCGAGTGGATGTCCTGGATGGCGTCGAAATCCAGGCTCCGGCGCCAGATGAAGGGGCGCAGCATGGCGAGGAAGCGCCGGCCCGCCTCGATGTCCCCGGCGATGGGACGCGCCTTGATCATCGCCGCGCGCTCCCAGTTCTGTCCGGCGCTTTCGTAGTACGTCTCCGCCGCCAGCACCGAGATCGCGGGCGGGGTGGAGCCGGGGTCGGGACGCAGGCGAAGGTCGATGCGGAACACGTAGCCGTCGCGGGTGCGATCCTCCAGCAGGGCGATCAGCCGCCGCGACAGCCGCACGAAGAACTGCTGCGCGCTCTCGCGCCCCCCGTAGTCCACAACCTCGTTGTCGAACAGGAGGATCAGGTCGATGTCGCTGGAATAGTTCAGCTCGAACGCGCCGAGCTTGCCCATGCCGAGCACGATCAGCCCCGAGCCGCGCGCCGGATCGTGCGGGTCCGGCAGCACCAGATCGCCGCTCTCATGCGCGCGGTGGAGCAGGTGCGCCGCGGCCGCCCCGATCGCCGCGTCGGCGAAGCGGCTGAGCGTGCCCGTGACCTGGTCCAGCGACCACAGCCCGGCGATATCGGCGATGGCGGTCAGCAGCGCCACCCGCCGCCGGCAGCGCCGCAATGTGGCGGCGACCGCGTCCTGGCTGCTGTCCGGCGCGGCCTCGGCCGCCACCGTGGCCAGCACGGACTCGAACGCTGCATCGGCGCCGCCGGTCAGAAGATCGCGCGCGAAGGCGGCGTCGAGCAGCATGCAGGAGGTCAGGAACGGGCTGTTGCCGAACACGGCGTCGAACAGGCGGCCGGCCGTCTCGTCCGCGGCGGCGTCCTGCATGAAGGCGGCCAGCGCGGCGTCCTCCTGACGCGCCGCCGACTCGAGCCAGCGTTCGCGGCCATGCGCCGCCGCTTCGGCGTTGGCCGGCTGCGGGAGGCGCGCCGGGTCCGGGACAAGCTGTGGGGAGATATTCGTCAACGCGCGCGTTCCATCGGCCGGCGATTTGACGCACACTGTGTCAAGGAATCCGGCCGGTCAAGCCGGGCAGGGATGCGTCGGGCATGATCGGTAAAACGTCCAAGGTCGTCTTCGAAGTGGTGGCGGCGATCCTGCTCGGGCTCGTGCTGGTCCTGGCTGGGGCGGGCTGGCGGCTTTCCCAGGGGCCGGTGTCGCTGTCTTTCCTGACCGAGGAAATCGAGGCGGCGCTCAACGATCCCGCCGCGCCGCTGCTGTTCACGCTGGAAGACACCAACCTTGCCTGGGGCGGCTGGGAGCGCACGCTGGACCTGCGCGTCGTCGGCGTGCGGCTGATCGCGCGCGACGACAGGCGCATCGTCGCCAACGTGCCCCAGATGGCGGTCAGCCTCAGCGTCCGCGCGCTGCTCGCCGGCCGGCTGGCACCGACGACGCTGGAGGTCATCGGCGCGCGGGTGGCGCTGGAGCGCACACGGGAGGGTGCGTTCCGGCTGGCGATGGGCGGCGCCGGCCCGGACGGCGCCACGGACGGCGCCTACGACTTCCTCGGCAATCTGGTCGCGGTGCTGTCCTCGAGCCCCGATCCCGCCCGGCCGCTGACCTATCTGCAACGCCTCAGTATCGTCGATTCCCGGGCCGAGATCGCCGACAGGATGACCGAAACGCGCTGGGGCGCGCCGGAGGCGGATATCATCATAACCCGCCGGGCCGAAGGGCTGCGCGTCCACTTCTCGGCCGGGCTCGACCTCGGCGGTGAGATCGCCCGCCTCGACGGCGACGCCGTATGGCGGACTCCGGGCGACGCGATAGTGCTGGAAGCCCGTTTCGCCGGGGTGCGCCCGGCGCTTCTGGCGGCGAAGCTGCCTTCGCTGGCGCGTCTGGCGGCGCTGCGCCTGCCGGTCGGCGGCAACGCCACGGCGACGCTCGGGACTGACGGATCGCTGCGCGAAGCCTCTTTCCGCCTGCGAGGCGGCAAGGGCTCGGTGGATATCCCGGCGCTCTGGGACAATCCGGTGGCGGTCGCGGGTCTCTCGGCGCAGGGTACGCTCCGCAGCGGGCCCGACATGCTGGACGTGGAGACGTTCGAGATCGATCTCGACGGACCGAAGATCACCGGCCACGGCTCCGCCATCCGCATCGGCCGAACGCTGGCATTCGACGGCACGGCGGTGCTGCGCGCCTTGCCGGTAAAGGACGCAGCGACGTACTGGCCGAAATCGGCCGCGCCGCCCACCCGCGACTGGTTCTTCAGCAATGTCTCCGGCGGCATGCTGAAGGAGGCGCAGGTCAAGCTGGCGATGCACATGGAAGGCGGCGACAGCGACACGCTGGGCGTGGACGCGCTGAACGGGACGATGGATTTTGCCGGCGCGACCGTCGCGTTTCTCGAAGGCATGCCGCCCGCGCGCAATGTCGATGCCACGGCTGCGTTCTCGCGCGACCGTTTCCTGTTCACCTTTTCGCGCGGCACGATCGAAGGGCTCCGGCTCGGTTCCGGCAGCGCGCGCTTTACCGCGCTCGATACCGACATCGAACAGGCGGCGATCGAGGTCGTGGCGCGGGGCAGGCTGGGGGACGCGCTGGCGCTGCTCGACCGGCCACGTTTCGATTTCCTGGGGCAGCTGGGGCTCGACCCGAAGACGGTCCGCGGCGACAGCGCGACGCGGCTGGCCATCACGTTTCCGCTGAAGAAAACCCTGGCGGCGGCGGATATCGGCGTGGTGGCCGCGGCGAACCTGCGCGGGGTCGAGCTGCCGGATGCGGTGATGGGCCAGCCTCTGACCGACGGAACGCTGACGCTGCGCGTGGACCGCAAGGGGATGGAGGTCAAGGGCGAGGCGCGGCTCGGCCCGGTCCCCGCCGACATCGCCTGGTTCGAAACCTTCGAGGGCAAGGCGCGCTACAACCGCCGCTACGAGGTCAAGGCCAGGCTCGACGCCGCACAGCGGAAGGCGTTCGACCTGCCGCTCGCGGACATGGTGGACGGGACGGTCGCGGTCGACCTCGCCCTGCTGGAGCGGACCCGCGGGGACGGGGTGATGGAGGTCAAGCTGGGGCTGAAGGATGCGGTCCTGGCATTGCCCATGCTCAACTGGGCCAAGCCCGCCGGCACGGACGGCGTCGCCTGGCTGACGGTCGAGACGCAGAAGCGCGAGCCGGTCGCCATCCGCTCCTTCGAGGTGACGAGCTCCGGGCTGCATGCCAAGGGCGCGGTCGCGCTGCGGAACCCGAACGGGGGGATGACCCTGCGGCTCGAACGCTTCACGCAGGGGGCGACCGATTTTTCCGGCGAGGTCACCCGCGACGCCTCCGGCGCGCTGGATGTCGAAATCGCCGGCCGCGGCCTCGATGCCGCCCGGCTGATCCGCCGGATGACGGAGGGCGGGGATGACGGCGCCAGGATCCCGCCGGTCGCCCTGCGGACGCGACTCGACCAGCTCTGGTTCAACACCGGCGAACCGATCAGCGCGGTGACGGCGGCGCTGCACTATGACGGCGAGGCGCTGCGCAACCTCGATTTCCGGGGCTCGATCTCCGACAAGCACGGCATCTCGGTCGCGCTCAGAACCACGCCGGCCAAGCGCAGCTTCCGCTTTACCTCCGACAATGCGGGCCGCGCGTTGCGGGCGCTGGGGCTGACCGAGAATGTGCGTGGCGGGCGGCTGGCGCTGAACGCCGAGCGTGCGGCAGGCGAAGGCAGCGCGCCGTGGCGCGGCAAGGCGACGATGAACGACTATCAGCTCGTCAACGCGCCGCCGCTGGCCCGCATCCTGACCGTGGCCTCGCTGACCGGCATCAACAACCTGCTGACAGGTCAGGGCATCGCATTCGCCGGGCTCGACCTGCCCTTCGTCTTCGAGCGGCCGGTGCTCCGGATCGAGAACGCGCGCGCGGTGGGATCGGAGATCGGCATCACCGGCAGCGGCACCATCAATACCGCGACCGATGTCTGGAACCTCGAGGGCACGCTGGTGCCCGCCTATACGATCAACAGCCTGCTCGGCAACATTCCCTTCCTCGGCCGGTTGTTCACCGGCGACAAGGGCAGCGGCGTCTTCGCCGCGACCTATCGCGTGCGCGGCAAGATCGACGACCCCAAGGCGGTCAGCGTCAACCCGCTGGCGGCGCTGGCGCCCGGCTTCCTGCGCAACCTGCTTGACATCTTCCGCGGCGACCAGAAGGACGAGGAGGCGGCGCCGCCGGCGCCCGCCGCTCCGCCGGCGCGTTAGAATCCGGTCCGCTTACGCGGACTCGCACCGGCCGGTGCGACCCTGCTTGATAAGCCGCGGGTTCAGGCCGGGCGCACCAGCACGTGGCGCTTGCGTCCAGCGGACAGCTTGATCACGCCGTCGGCGTTCAGGTCTCCGCCGGTCACCGGCTGCGTCTCGTCGCCGATCACCGCGTCGTTGAGTCGCGCGCCGCCGCCCCGGATCAGCCGCCGCGCCTCGCCGTTGCTGGCGGCGAGCCCGGCCGCGACGAGCAGCTCGAAGGCCGGTACGCCCTTGTCCAGCGCGTCGCGCGCCATCCCGATGCTGGGCAGGCCCGCGGCGCTCTGCGCCCCGTCCTCGAAGGTGGTACGGGCCGTCTCGGCGGCGGCGGCGGCGGCGTCCGCGCCGTGGCACAGCGCCGTCGCCTCCAGCGCCAGGGCTTTCTTGGCGTCGTTGATCTCCGCGTCGCGCAGGCTTTCCAGCCGCGCGATCTCGGCCTCCGGCAGCTCGGTGAACAGGCGCAGGAAGCGCCCGACATCGGGGTCCGCCGTGTTGCGCCAGAACTGGTAGTAGTCGTACGGGCCCAGCCGGTCGGCGTTGAGCCAGACAGCGCCGCGCGCCGTCTTTCCCATCTTCTCGCCGCCGGCGGTGGTGATCAGCGGCGAGGTCAGGCCGAACAGGGTCCGCTCGTCGACCCGGCGGCCGAGTTCCACGCCGTTGACGATATTGCCCCACTGGTCGGAGCCGCCCATCTGGAGGATGCAGCCCATGCGCCGGGACAGCTCCAGGAAGTCGTAGGCCTGGAGGATCATGTAGTTGAATTCGAGGAAGGACAGCGGCTGCTCGCGCTCGAGCCTCAGCTTCACCGAATCGAAGCTCAGCATCCGGTTGACCGAGAAGTGGCGGCCGAACTCGCGCAGGAAGGGGATGTATTCGAGCCGGTCCAGCCAGTCGGCGTTGTTCACCATCACCGCGTCGGTCGGCCCATCGCCGAAGGTCAGATACTTCTCGAACACGCCGCGAATGCCGGCCATGTTGGCGGCAATGATTTCCTCGGTCAGGATCTGGCGGGCTTCGTCCTTGCCCGACGGGTCGCCCACCTTCGTGGTGCCTCCGCCCATGAGCACGATCGGCTTGTGGCCGGACTGCTGCAGCCGGCGCAGCAGCATGATCGGCACCAGGCTGCCGACATGCAGCGAATCCGCCGTGCAGTCGAACCCGATATAGGCGGCGCGCGGCGTCCCGGCCGACAGCGCCGCGTCCAGCGCGGCCGCGTCGGTGCACTGGTGGACGAAGCCGCGCGCATGGACGCTGCGCATGAATTCCGATCTGAATGCGTGCATGGCGGTGTTTCGGTGTGACTGGCCGTTCGGGCGGCGACGTTTAACACAGGGCGGCATCGAAAGGGAGGGCAAACCGGGGCATTGACGGGACTCGGGCAAACGCGCGGAAATGAGGACATGAGCGGAGGGCGAATCCATCGTGCGCTTGGGCTGATGAGCGGCACGTCGCTCGACGGCATCGACGCGGCGCTGATCGAGACCGACGGCGAGCGCATCCGCGCCGCCGGCGCCAGCTTGACCGTGCCCTACGAGGACGGCCTGCGCGACGCGCTGCGCGGCATCCTGGGAACCGGGGCCGCGAATGCGCGCACGCGGGATGTGGAACGCGCGCTGACGCTGGCCCATGCCGTCGTCGTCCGCCGCCTGCTGGCGGAGGCCGGGATGGCGCCGGGCGATGTTGACGTCGTGGGCTTTCACGGTCACACCGTGCTCCACCGTCCCGAGCGCGGCCTGACATGGCAGATCGGCGACGGCGCGCTGCTGGCGGCGGAATGCGGCATCGACGTCGTCTGCGATTTTCGCGCCGACGACGTCGCGGCCGGCGGCGAGGGCGCGCCGCTGGCGCCGGCGCTGCACGCCGCGCTGGCGGACGGTCTGGACAAGCCGCTCGGCGTGCTCAATCTCGGCGGCGTCGGCAACCTGACCTGGATCGGCGCGGCCGGCGCCCTGCTGGCCTTCGACACCGGTCCGGCGAATGCGCTGCTCGACGAATGGGTGCAGGAGAAGACGGGCGCGCGGTTCGACAAAGGCGGTCAGCTCGCCGCGGCCGGCGCGGTGGACAGGGCGGCGCTCGCAGCCATGCTCGACCACCCGTATTTCGGCCGGCCGCCGCCCAAATCGCTCGACCGGCTGGATTTCGCCCGCGACGCCGTCGCCGGGCTCGACCCGGCCGGCGGTGCGGCGACGCTGGCGGCTTTCACCGTTGCCGCCGTGGCGCGCGCGCTGCCGCATCTGCCGGAGACGCCGCTGCGTCTGCTGGTAACCGGCGGCGGGCGGCACAACCCGGTGCTGATGGCGGGGCTGGCGGAGGCGACGGGCCTCACCGTCGCGCCGGTGGAAGAGGTCGGCTGGAACGGTGACGCGCTGGAAGCGCAGGCCTTCGCCTATCTTGCCGTCCGCAGCCTGAAGGGTCTGCCCATCACCTGGCCGGGCACCACGGGCATCGCCGCGCCGGCCACGGGCGGGCGGCTGTTCCGGGCGGCTAGCTTGCCGCCTTGGCCAGCGCGACGAGCTCCGCGTCGAGATAGTCGGTGACGTGCTCGGTGAGCTGGTTCACGTGCTCGTGGAAGAAGTGGTTCGCCCCGTCGATCACGCGGTAGTCGATGGAGATGCGCTTCTGCGCCGCCAGCTTGCCGGCCAGCGCCTGCACCGATTCCTGCGGCACGATGTTGTCTTCCGACCCGTGCAGGATCAGCCCCGAGGCGGGGCAGGGGGCGAGGAAGGAGAAATCGTACTTGTTTGCCGGCGGAGCCATGGCGATGAAGCTGTTGATCTCCGGTCGGCGCATCAAGAGCTGCATGCATATCCACGCGCCGAAGGAGAACCCGCCGACCCAGCATTGCGGCGCGTCGGCATTGGCGGATTGCAGCCAGTCGAGCGCCGCCGCCGCGTCCGAAAGCTCGCCCTGGCCCTCGTCATACGCGCCCTGCGAACGGCCGACGCCGCGGAAATTGAAGCGCAGGGCGGAAAATCCCTTGCGCACGAAGGCCTGGTACACCTCGAACACCACGCGGTTGTTCATGGTGCCGCCCTGCTGCGGGTGGGGGTGCAGCAACAGCGCGATCGGCGCCCCCGCCAGGCGCGAATGATGATACCGGCCCTCCAGCCGCCCTTCCGGTCCGTTGAAAATCACTTCCGGCATTTCGCGACCGCACTCCTTTATTAATTATGCTCACCCGAACCGCGACGCAGCGCCGACGCCCGACATCCACCCCGAATACGACGGCAGTCAGGATTGTTGACGATCCAACAACTCGTCAATACAGTCTTACGGGTTGCTGCGCTGCCGCCGATCACGGGCACGACCGGATATCCGGCCGCTCGAAGCGGCGGAGTTTAACATAATCGCCCTCTCCGAATTCAAGGTTCTTGGAGGCACGGCTTTGACTGGCAAATCATTTTCGGCATTCAGTTCTGCAATCGTGTGCATAGATGGCGGTGACTAGGGGGCGGGGGCCCGCCGAGTGAAGGGCCCGGAGGATAAGGGAACAAAGGTATGAAGCTCAGTACGAAGGGGCGTTACGCGGTCATGGCCATGGTCGATCTCGCGCAGCAGAGCGCGGGCCGGCCGGTGGCGCTGGCCGACGTGGCCAAGCGGCAGGAGATTTCCCTGTCCTATCTGGAGCAGCTTTTCGCCAAGCTGCGGCGGTTCGGTCTGGTTAAAAGCGTGCGCGGGCCCGGCGGCGGCTACCTGCTGTCGGCATCGGCGGAGCAGACGCGCATCGCCGATATCGTGCTGGCGGTGGACGAACCGATCCGCGCCACCCGCTGCACCCCGGGTTCGCCCGAGGGCTGCCGCGGCAACCACGAGCGCTGCGTCACCCATCAACTCTGGGAGGCGCTGGGCGGCCATATCTATGATTTCCTCAACAGCGTCACCGTTGCCGACGTGTGCAACGGGCGCATCCGGCCGACGGCGCAGGTCGCCTGGCTCGAGGAAAGCCGCACCGCGGTCGGCGAGTAGCCGCAGGGTTCGGGAGAGGGGCGGCCGCGCACCGCCGTTCACCCGCGTCCCGAATATGCTAGGGTCCGGACCCATGTCCGGTCGCATCTATCTCGATTTCAACGCCACCGCGCCGCTGCGCGCGGAGGCGCTCGATGCCGTCACCGCGGCGATGGCCGAGGTGGGCAACGCGTCCTCCGTCCATGGCTTCGGCCGGGCCGCCCGGGCTAGGGTGGAAAGGGCGCGCCGCCAGGTCGCCGCGCTGGTCGGCGCCGCGCCCGGCTCCGTAATCTTCACCTCCGGGGGTACCGAGGCCAACAACCAGGCGCTGCGCGCCGAGAGCCGGCCGCGCGCCTTCGCCGCCGCCATCGAGCACGAATCCGTACTGGCCGCGCGCGGCGACGCCGTGCTGCTGCCGGTGCTGCCCGACGGCCGCGCCGATCTGTCCGCGCTGGAACGGATGCTGGCGGCCGACGATGCGCCCGCCGTGGTTTCGCTGATGCTGGCCAATAACGAGACCGGGGTGATCCAGCCGGTGGCGGAGGCCGCCGCGATCGCGCATCGCGCCGGGGCGCTGCTGCATTGCGATGCGGTGCAGGGCGCGGGCAAGGTGCCGGTCGATATCGCGGCGCTGGGGGCCGATTTGATCTCGCTGTCGGCGCATAAGATCGGCGGGCCGCAGGGTGTCGGCGCGCTGATCGCGCGCGAGGGGCTGGCGCCGGCGCGGTTCGTGCACGGCGGCGGCCAGGAGCGCGGGATGCGCGCCGGCACCGAGAACGTGGCCGGGATCGCCGGGTTCGGCGCCGCCGCCGAAGCGGCCGCCGCCGGGCTGGACCGCTTCGCCGCGCTGGCCCCGCTGCGCGACGCGATGCTCCACCGGCTGCGCGAGGCCGTCTCCGGTCTCGCCGTCTTCGGCGACGGGGCGCCGCGGCTGCCCAATACCGCGAAATTCGCCGCGCCGGGGCTGGCGGCGGAGACCCAGGTGATGGGGATGGACCTCGAAGGCATCGCCATCAGCGCCGGCTCGGCCTGTTCCGCCGGCAAGGTGTCCGCACCCTATGTGCTGACCGCGATGGGGGTGGACGACGCGCTGGCGCGCTGCGCCGTGCGGGTCAGCCTGGGATGGACGACGACGCCGGCGGAGATCGACGCCTTCGTTGCCGCGTGGACGGCGCTCTGGCGCCGCGCCGCCGCAGGCACGGCGCGGGCGGCGGGGTGATGCCGCGCGTCACCTTCCGCATGCCCGACGGCAGCGCGCGCAACTGCGAGGCCCCGGCCGGTGAGACGCTGCTGCATATCGCTTGGGACAACGACATCGGTATCGAGGGCGCCTGCGAGGGCGTGATGGCCTGTTCCACGTGCCATGTGGTCGTCGATCCCGCCTGGGCCGGCCGCCTGCCGCCGCCGGAGGAGGAGGAGCTTGAAATGCTGGATCTCGCCTGGGGGCTGACCGCGACCTCGCGGCTCGGCTGCCAGATCGTGCTGACCGAGGCGCTGGACGGGCTGGCGGTCAGCCTGCCGGCGGAAACCCGAAACCTGCTGGATGGGTGACATGCCGGCACATGGCAACGACGCGCTCGCCGCGATCTTTCCGCCGGGCGGGCTGCTGGACCGGCTGCGCGCGGCCAACGCCGCCGACTGGGCGGCCTATACCGGGCACGGTTTCGTGCGCGGACTTGCCGACGGCACCCTGCCGGAGCCGTGCTTCCGGCATTACCTGGTCCAGGATTACCTGTTCCTGATCCATTTCGCCCGGGCGCATGCGCTGGCGGGGTACAAGGCCGAGACGCTGGAGGATATCCGCATGGCGACGCGGGCCGCCGCTTCTATTTCGGATACCGAAATGGGGCTCCACGTCACCTACTGCGCCGAGCGGGGCATTACGGAGGCGGACATGCAGGCAGCGCCCGAGGGCGTCGCCACCATGGCCTATACCCGCTACGTGATGGAGCGGGGCATGGCCGGCGACCTGCTGGACCTATACGCCGCGCTGGCGCCCTGCGTCCTGGGCTATGCCGAGATCGGGTTCCGCCTCGCCGCCGATCCCGCGACGCGGCGCGACGGCAACCCTTATGCGAGCTGGATCGAGATGTATTCGGGCGAGGACTACCAGCGGATCGCCCGCGACACCGCCGCCTTCATCGAGGGGCTGGCACGGCGTCGGGGGGCGTATGCGCGGATCGACAGCCTCGTCCGCACCTTCGGCGAGGCCACCCGGCTGGAGGCCGCCTTCTGGCAGCAGGGGCTGGACGGCGGTTAGCGGGACAGGCGGGCCGCCGCATCCCGGTCGGGCACGACCCAGAACCGGACGGGCTGGCCGCCGATCTTCTCGGTCCGCTGCGGCTGCCAGCCGGGGATCGGGAAGCGGAAGACGACGACGCGGCTGCCGGGCTTCATCGTCTTCAGGATGCGGGGCAGCAGCTCGGCGTTGATGCGCGGCGACATGTACATTGCCAGCACCGTGGCTTCGCTGAAATCGACCTTGAAGGCGTCCCCGCGGATGAAGCGGACGCGGTCGGCGACGCCGGCCCGCCGCGCGTTCTCCCGCCCCTCGGCCACGCGCTTCGGGTCGAGATCGACGCCGATCCCCGCCTGCGCGCCGAAATCGCGCACCGCTGCGATGACGATGCGCCCGTCGCCCGAACCCAGGTCGTAGACCACGTCCTCCGGCCCGACCTTCGCCATCTCCAGCATCTTCGCCACCGCCGCGTGCGGGGTGGCCGCGAACGGCACGTCGAGCGGCCTGAGCGTGCCGCGCCCCTGCGCCGCCAGCGGCAAGGCGGCGGCGAGGAGAAGCGCGCAGGAGAGGCGGAGCAGTCGCGATGCGGTCATGGCGTCCTGATACAGGGTTTTCGCATTAACCGGAAGATGTGTCGGAACGGTACATATTTTCGGCCCACCGCTCTATATTCCGCCGCATGAACACGCTCGGCATCGACAAGCCCCCCGCCGCGACCCGCGTCGTCGTCGCCATGTCCGGCGGCGTGGACAGCTCGGTCACGGCCGCGCTGCTGGCGGAGCAGGGGTTCGACGTGGTCGGGGTCACGCTGCAGCTCTACGATCACGGGACGGCGGTGAAGAACCCGAAATCCTGCTGCGCCGGCCAGGATATCCACGACGCCGGCCGCGTGGCCGATTCCGTGGGCATCCCGCACTACGTCCTGGACTACGAATCCCGCTTCCGCGAGGAGGTGATCGACGCCTTCGCCAATGCCTATGTCAACGGCGAGACGCCGATCCCCTGCGTCGCGTGCAACCGGACGGTCAAGTTCCGCGACCTGCTGGCGACGGCGAAGGATCTCGGCGCCGACGCGCTGGCGACCGGGCATTACGTCCGCCGCGTCGCGGGCCCGGACGGGCCGGTGCTGCACCGCGCCGCCGATGCGTCCCGCGACCAGAGCTATTTCCTGTTCGCCACCACCGCCGAGCAGCTCGCCTATCTGCGCTTTCCGCTCGGCGGGCTGACCAAGGACGAGACCCGGGCGCTGGCCGCGCGGTACGACCTGCCGGTCGCCGCCAAGCCGGACAGCCAGGACATCTGCTTCGTGCCCGACGGCCGCTACGCCGATCTGGTGCGCCGGCTGCGCCCGGAGGCGTGCGAGCCCGGCGAGATCGTGGACCTGGATGGCCGCGTGCTCGGGCGGCATGACGGCATCGTCGACTACACGGTCGGCCAGCGCCGTGGCCTCGGCGTCGGCGGCAGGAACGAGCCGCTCTACGTGATCCGCATCGAGCCCGCGACCCGCCGCGTCGTCGCCGGGCCGCGCGCGGCGCTGGCGCGGCGCGTCGTGCGGCTGTCCGGCGTGAACTGGCTGGGCCCGCGCCCCGGCACGGACGGGCAGGGGATCGACTGCGAGGTCAGGCTGCGCTCCGCCCAGCCGCCGGCGCCCGCGACCCTCTGGCTGGACGGGGAGGGCGGCGCGCGCGTGGAGCTCGCCGCCGCCCAGCACGGCGTCGCCCCGGGCCAGG